>CAZVDW010000811.1:0-6064 GCA_964625645.1 uncultured Rhodospirillaceae bacterium | reverse complement strand
GCCATCATCGAGCGCAAGGGCGCGCGCACGGCGCTGATCGTCAGCGAGGGCTTTCGCGATTCGGTCGAGATGGCCTACGAGAACCGCTTCCAGCAATACGACATAAACGTGGAGAAGCCGGCGCCACTGGTGCCCCGCTATCTGCGCTGGCCGGTGCGCGAGCGCATGAGCGCCAAGGGGCTGCCCGTGACCGCCCTCGACGAGGCAAGCGTCGCCGCGTTGAGCCCGGAGATCGCCCGCCACGGTATCGAGAGCATCGCCGTCGGCCTGTTGCACGCTTACGCCAATGATGCCCATGAGCGCCGCGTCGGAGAGATGCTGCGCGCCGCGCATCCTGACATTCCCGTCACCCTGTCGTCGGAGGTGTGTCCGGAGATCCGCGAGTATGAGCGCCTGTCGACCGCTTGCGCCAATGCCTATGTGCAGCCGATCATGGCGCGCTATCTCGGCGCCCTGGCAGAACGGCTGCGTGGGCACGGTCTCGCCTGTCCGCTGCTCATGATGATGTCGTCGGGCGGCCTTACGACGCTCGAGACGGCGATGCGCTTCCCCGTGCGCCTGGTCGAATCCGGCCCGGCGGGCGGTGCCATCCTGGCCAGCCGCATCGCCGCCGAGCGCGGGTTGGATCGCGTGCTGTCGTTCGACATGGGGGGGACGACCGCCAAGATCTGCCTGATCGACGACGGCGCACCGCAAACCGCGCGCAGCTTCGAGGTGGCGCGGGCCTATCGCTTCACCAAGGGCAGCGGTCTGCCGCTGCGCATCCCGGTGATAGAAATGGTAGAGATCGGTGCCGGTGGCGGCTCGATCGCCCGCGTCGATTCCCTGGGCCGGGTGCGGGTCGGACCGGACAGTGCCGGCGCCGTGCCGGGGCCGGCCTGCTACGGCGCCGGCGGTGTCGACGCGACGGTTACCGATGCGGACCTGGCGCTCGGGCGCATCGATGCCGCGGGCTTTGCCGGCGGTGACATGCCGCTGGCCGGGGACAAGGCCGAGACGGCGCTGACGCAAAGCCTGGGCGAGGCCCTGGAGATGACGCCGCCGCTCGCCGCCTTCGCCGTCTCCGAGGTCGTCGAGGAGACCATGGCGAGCGCCGCGCGGGTACACGCGGTCGAGCTCGGCAAGGACACCGGCGGGCGCACGCTTGTGGCTTTCGGCGGTGCCGCGCCGCTGCATGCCGCCCAGCTTGCCGACAAGCTCGGCATGGACGAGGTGGTGGTGCCGGCCGACGCCGGCGTCGGCTCGGCGGTCGGCTTTCTCAAGGCACCGATAGCCTACGAAGTGGTGCGCAGCCAGTTCGGCCTGCTCAGCGCCTTCAATGGGCAGGTCGCGCAGCGCCTGCTGGCTGAGATGCGCACCGCGGCCGAGGCCGTGGTTCGCCTTGGCGCCCCCGAGGCTCCCCTGCACGAGAGCGGCAGCGCCCAGATGCGCTATAACGGCCAGGGCCACGAGATTTCCGTCGCCGTGCCCGATCCCCTGACCCCCGAAGCCCTGCGCGAGGCTTTCGAAGCGGCCTATCGCCGCCATTACGGGCGCAGCATCCCCGGCGTCGATATCGAGGTGTTGACCTGGACGCTGGAGCTCGCGACCGAGGTCGATGCGCCCGTGCCCGTCGCCGATCAGCCACTGCACGAGGCAAAGAGCGATGCCGCGACGCGATCCCTGTTCGACCGCAATGCCGCGGCTTTCGTCGATGCCGCCTTCTATCGCCGCGGCGACCTGGCCCCGGGCGCCCACCTGGCCGGCCCCGCCTTGATCGCGGAAGCGCAGACGACTACCGTCGTGCCGGCGGGATTCACGGCATCGATCGATGGCGCGGGCGCCATCGTCATGCGCCGGCAAGCGCAAGGAGACGAAGCATGAGCGGCGACGCACTGGCGGGCATCCGCACGCAGCTGCTTTGGGACCGGCTCATCGCCGTGGTCGAGGAGCAGGCCCAGACCCTCATCCGCACCGCCTTCAGCAACACCGTGCGCGAGGCCGGCGATCTGTCGGCGGGCGTCTTCGACCTGCGCGGGCGCATGCTGGCGCAAGCCGTGACCGGCACGCCTGGCCATGTCAATGCCATGGCCGTCTCGGTCGGCCATTTCCTCGCCAAATACGGCTTGGACGGCATGCATCCGGGCGATGCCTATATCACCAACGATCCCTGGCTCGCGACCGGTCATCTGCACGACTTCACCGTGGTCAGCCCGACCTTCCGCGGCACCGAGCTGGTGGCGCTGTTCGCCTCGACCTCGCATGTGGTCGATGTCGGCGGGCTCGGCTTTGGCCCCGACGGCCGCCAGGTCTTCGAGGAAGGGCTTTACGTGCCCATCCTCAAGCTGCTCGACCGCGGCGAGGTCAACCAGACCCTGATCGACATCGCGCGGGCCAATGTGCGCGAGCCCGAGCAGCTCGAAGGCGACTTCTATTCCCTCGCCGCCTGCAACGATATCGGCGGCCGGCGCCTGCTCGCCATGATGGACGAGTTCGCCCTCGACGACTTGGGCCCTCTTGCCGACCACATCGTCGAGACCTCGCACCGGGCCATGGTCGAGGAGGCGCGCAAGCTGCCCCATGGCACCTGGTCCCATGCCATGCGCATCGACGGTTACGAAGCGCCGCTCGATCTGGTCGCCGAGCTCAGCATCGGCGCGGACGGCATCGATATCGATTTCAGCGGTACCTCGGGCGTCTCGGACTACGGCATCAATGTGCCGCACAGCTACACCCAGGCCTATGCCACTTTCGGCGTGCGCTGCGTCGTCGGCAATTTGATTCCGAACAATGCCGGCTCGCTCTCGGCGGTGCGGGTCACGGCCCCCGAAGGCAGCATTCTCAACGCGCCGCCGCCGCGCGCCGTGGCCGCGCGCCACGCCATCGGCCAGATGCTGCCCGACGTGGTGCTCGGTTGCCTGGCCCAGGCCGTCGACGGCATCGCGCCGGCCGAAGGCACCTCGTGCCTGTGGAACTTCGTGCTCTATGGCGGCGCCGGCATCGCCGGCAACAGCGGCGGCGCCAATGCGACGCCGTTCACGGTCACCCTGTTCCACAATGGCGGCGTTGGCGCCAGGCCCGACAAGGACGGCCTGTCCGCCACCGCCTTTCCCTCGGGCGTGCGCAACACGCCGGTCGAGATCAACGAGGCGATCTCGCCGATCCTCGTGCAGCGCAAGGAGTATCGCCAGGACTCCGGCGGTGCCGGGCGGCGGCGCGGCGGCCTCGGCCAGGTCATGGAGATCGGCAATGTTGAAGGCGCGCCCTTCGCCGTCTCGTCCATGTTCGACCGCGTGCATCATGCGCCGCGCGGCAGGCTCGGCGGCGGCGATGGGGCTTGCGGCAAGTCGGCGCTCGCCTCCGGCCAGGTACTGGCGCCGAAAGGCCGGCAAATCGTCCCCGCAGGCGATACCCTGGTGCTGGACATGCCGGGCGGCGGCGGCTACGGCCCGGCCTTCGCGCGCGAGCCTGAGCGCGTTGCCGCCGACGTCCGCGACGGCCTGGTCAGCGCCGCGGCCGCCTTGCGCGACTATGGCGTGGTGCTGGACGAAGCCGGCGCGGTGGACGATGCGGCTACCGCGGCCGCGCGGGGTGATAATAATCGGTGACAGTTACCGATTCTTCACCATATTCATACATTATTTCAATAGGTTATATTCCCTTCAAATTCAGCGTCTTCTCGTAAATATAGATATCATATTGAAAATATTGGAAAATCGACGAAAAATTAGGTAACTGTCACCAATATATGGCTTGAGTCGGTGCGGCGCGGGTGGCATATCCGTCGGGGCTGCGGGGCTGCGGGGCTGCGGGGCAGCGGCCGCGCATGCTGGAGTTGGAACTGGGGGGCTTGCCGTGGACTATGAGATTTCCTGCCTGGTCGATTGTCGTTGCCGGCTCGGCGAGAGCCTGGTTTGGGACGCCGCCGGCGCCCGGCTGTTATGGGCCGATATCACCGCGCGCCGCATTCATGCCTACACCCTGGCCGGCGCGCACCATGAGGGCTGGGACTTTGCCAGCGAAGTCGGCGCCTTCGGGCTCTGTCCCGACGGCCGCCTCGTGGTCGGCCTGCGCGACGGTGTCTCGCTGTTCGACCCGGCCAGCGGCGCGCTCGAGCCGCTCGTCGCCATCGAGGCCGAGATGCCGCAGACCCGCCTCAACGACGGCAAGGTCGGCCCCGACGGCGCCTTCTGGATCGGCAGCATGGACGACCGGCCCGAGCGCAAGCCCATCGCCGCGCTCTACCGCGTCACCGCGGACGGCGCCTGCGAGCGCAAGATCGACGGCCTGATAGTCTCCAACGGCCTTGCCTGGTCCGCCGACGGCCGCCGCATGTATCACAGCGATTCGAATGCCGGGCGCATCGACATCTGGGACTTCGACCCCGCCGACGGCGCCATCGCCGGCCGCCGCACCTTCGCCGAGCCGACGCCCGAGCAGGGCCGCCCCGACGGCGCGGCCTGCGACATGGAAGGCGGCTATTGGAGCGCCGGCGTCTCGGGCGGCCATCTCAACCGCTTCTCTCCGGCGGGCGAGGTCGTCGAGTCGATCCCGCTGCCGGTGCCGGCGCCGACCATGTGCGCATTTGGCGGCGAAGACATGCGCACGCTGTTCGTCAGCAGCCTGCGCCACGGCCGCCCGCCCGAGCTCATCGAGCGCTATCCCTTGTCCGGCAGCATTCTTATGCTGCGGGTCGACGTCGCGGGCGTTCCCGTCGGCCAATTCGGAGAATAGGACATGTCCACGGTTCTGCTGACCGGCGCTGCCGGCAATCTCGGGCGTGTGCTCAGCGCCGGTCTCGCCGGCGACCACAAATTGCGCCTGACCGACATCGAGACCGCGCACGAGTTCCCGGACGGCGCCGTCTTCCGGCCTGCCGACCTCGCCGACAAGGAGGCCGTGCTGGCGCTCTGCGAGGGCGTCGACGCCATCCTGCATTTCGGCGCCATTGCCACGGAAGCGAGCTTCGAGGACATCCTCGAGGCCAATCTGCGCGGCACCTATCACATCTTCGAGGGCGCCCGGCGCAACGGTGCGCGGGTGATCTTCGCAAGCTCCAACCACGCCATCGGATTCCACGAGCGCGACCAGTCCCTGACGGAGGACTGCCAACTGCGCCCGGACAGCTATTATGGCCTCTCGAAGGCCTATGGCGAATTGCTCGGGCGCACCTATTGGGCCAAACATGGCGTCGAGAACGCCTGCCTGCGCATCGGCTCCTGTTTCGCCGAGCCCGCCGACCGCCGCCAGCTGCACACTTGGATGAGCTTTGGCGATCTGTGCGCCCTCGTGCGCTGCTGCCTCGCCGCCGACATGCTGGGCCACGCGGTCTATTGGGGGGTGTCGGACAATGCCGGTCGCTGGTGGTCCGACATGGCCAGGGAGCAGATCGGCTTCGCCCCTGAAGACAGCGCCGACGCCTACGCCTCGAGCGTCGAGGGTAGCGCGGCGGATATCGATCCCGTGGCCGCGCGCTACCAGGGCGGAGCCTTCTGCTCGGACGGCTATTCGCGCAGCGAACCGGCGCCACGGCAATTGTTCCGCAGCCGCAATTGAGCAGCATTCGTGGGCCTGCCACGACAGCCTGGCATGCATTGGCTTGTGACCCTGCCCCCCTCGCTGGTATGATGAGGCGTGTGAGTTTTCGTGACTGCCTCCCCCGGGATAGCAAGCCGAAGCTCTAAATAGAGGCCTCATCCGGAGGGACGGGGTGAACACTGATGCGAGGAGGTAAGCATGCCGAGGGGAACCGTGAAATGGTTCGATCCTGTCAAGGGATACGGATTCATTACACCCGAGGCGGGTAGCAAGGACGCTTTCGTCCATATTTCGAGCGTCGAGCGGGCGGGGCTGACTGCGCTGTCCGAAGGACAAAAAATCGAGTTCGAGATGGTCGCCGACAAACGCGGCCGGATGGCTGCGGACAATTTACGCGTGATCGACTGACGCAGAGGTTGGCCACGCCAATGGCGTGGCCAAACTCTGCGTCCGTCGATCACGCGTAAAATGTCCGCAGCCCTCCGGCCGCGTTTGTCGGCGACCATATCGAACTCGAATTTTTGTCCTTCGGACAGCGCAGTCAGCC
>CAZVDW010000810.1:0-3853 GCA_964625645.1 uncultured Rhodospirillaceae bacterium | reverse complement strand
ATGGAGGCGGGCATGGCCAAGCTGTTCGCCACGGAAGCGGCGCTCGAGAACAGCCTCGAGGCCATGCGCATCCATGGCGCCCAGGGCTATTCCAAGGAGCTCGACATCGAGCGCATGTACCGCGACGCGCCGCTGCTGGCCATCGGCGAAGGCACCAACGAGCTGCAGCGTATCCTCATCGCCCGCCAACTCATCGAACGGAACCCGGCATGACGCTCCCCCTGGACGGCGTGCGCATCCTCGCGGTCGAGCAATATGGCGCCGGGCCCTTCGGCACCATGTTCCTCGCCGACCAGGGCGCCGAGGTGATCAAGATCGAGAACCCGCACGACGGCGGCGACATGTCGCGGGTGGCCGGGCCGCATTTCTTCGCGCCGGGCGACAGCGTCTTCTTCCACGCGCTCAACCGCAACAAGCGCTCGCTGACCCTCGACCTGTCGCAGGCGCAAGGCCAGGCGGTGCTGCACGACCTGGTCAGGAGCGCCGACGCGGTGGCCAACAATCTGCGCGGCGACGTGCCGGCCAGGCTCGGGTTGGACTATGCCCGGCTCAAGGCGCACAACCCGGGCATCGTCTGCGCCCACCTCAGCGCCTATGGCCGCGAGGGGCCGCGCAAAGCTTGGCCGGGTTACGATTACCTGATGCAGGCGGAGACGGGCTATTTCGCGCTAACCGGCGAGCCGGACGGCCTGCCGACCCGCTGCGGCCTGTCGATCATCGACCTGATGACCGGCGTCGCCATGGCCTTCGGCCTGCTTTCCGCCTTGACCGCCGCGCGCACGACGGGCGAGGGCCGCGACATCGACGTCAGCCTGTTCGACCTGGCGCTCGGCAACCTCAACTATCTCGCCGCCTGGTACCTCAATGCCGGCGACGCCCAGGCGCGCAAGCCACGCTCGGCCCATCCCACCATGACCCCCTGCCAGCTCTTCCCCACCGCCGACGGCTGGATCTTCCTGATGTGCAACAAGGAGAAGTTCTGGCCGGCGCTGTGCGAAAAGCTCGGCAAGCCGCAATGGGCCGACGACCCCCGCTTCCGCACTTTCCCCGACCGCCTCGCCAACCGCGACGAAGTGGTGGCGCTGCTCGACGGCGCGCTCAAGCAACGCAGCACCGCGGAGTGGCTGGCCGACTTCGCCGGCGTCGTGCCCGCCGCCCCCGTGCTCGACGTGGCAGAAGCCCTGGACAACCCCTTCGTCACCGAGCACGGCCGCCTGCAAACCCTCGAGCACCCGGACGCCGGCGAGTTCCGCCTCGTCGCCCCGCCCGTGCGCTCGGCCAACGACCCGCCGCCCGCCAACCCCGCGCCGGCACTAGGCGGCGACACCGACGATATTCTGGGGAAGCTGGGTTACGACGAAAAGCGCATAGAAGCCCTGCGCAAGGACGGGGTGCTCTGAGGCATGTAATTCGTGACAGTTACCTATTTTTGCTTATTATTGTTATTATTTTCAATATGTTACAATTTCTTAAACCACCCCCGGTACGCCAATGATGGGCCCATTCCCAGCTTTCCAAGCGTTTCGCGCTTCCCAAGTCCCCAGCTCTCTCGCTCCCGCATCAATAAGGTATGCGGGAGTGAGGGGAGAGAGACTTGGTATCCGCGTAGCGGAGTGGAAACCGGGGTCAAGTCTTTTAGCGGAGTGGAAACCGGGGTCAAGTCTTTCATTTTGACTATTATTCGTATAGCATAGAACATCAAAATGAAAGACCTGACCCCATCGTCGACCCCATCGTCCATGACCCCATCGTCCACGTCGGCGAGGATCGCCTCGGTGCCTCTTGCCAGGGCTATCAGGGGGACGCCTTACCTATATCGAGCGCCGGCCCCATAACAGATGGCCGCGCGCAGGCTTTCGTCAGGCGGTCGGATCAGCCCTCGGACGCGCTTTTCGGCTTGCGGCTGCGCCGTTTCGGCGCCGCCTTGGCGGGCTTGGCGAGCTGCGCCTCCAACGCCTCGAGGCGCTTGGCCAGCTCGGCGTTCTCCGCGCGGGCGGCTTCGGCCATGGCCTGGGTTGCCTCGAACTCGTCGCGGCGTACCAGGTCCATGTTGGCCAGCATGCGCTCGATCTGCTCGCGGACGCGGGCCTCCATTTCCTCGCGCAGCGCGGTGAGCGACGACATGGCGCCGCCGGCCATGCGGCTGAAATCCTCGAACAGGCGATTGTCGTTGGGCATCGCTGCCTCCCGGGCTTTGAACCTCTCCTAGACTTAAGCAGTGCGGGCGGTGTGCGCAACTTGCTATAACGCGGCCATGATCGTGGTTACCGGCGGTGCCGGCTTCATCGGCTCGAACATGGTCGCGGCGCTGGCCGCGCGTGGCGAGGACGTGGTGGTCTGCGACGTGCTCGGCGAGGGCGGCAAGTGGCGCAACATCGCCGGCGCCGCGCTGGCCGACATCATCGCGCCCGAGCGCCTGTTCGCCTACCTGCGCCGCCAGGCCCGCGGCGACGGCCGCTGGGGGCGCATCGAGGCGGTGCTGCATATGGGCGCCAATTCGTCCACCACCGAGACCGATGTCGACCTCATCGTGGCGCAGAACTTCGTCTACAGCCTGCGCCTGTGGCGCCAGTGCAGCGAGCTGGGCCTGCGTCTCGTCTACGCCTCTTCCGCCGCGACATACGGCGACGGCAGCGCCGGCTTCGACGACGATCCGGCGCCTGAGGCACAAGCGGCCTTGCGCCCGCTCAACGCTTACGGCTGGAGCAAGCTCGCCTTCGACCGCCGCGCCCTGGCGCTGGCGAGCAGCGAATCGACCCGGCCGCCGCAATGGGCGGGGCTCAAGTTCTTCAACGTCTACGGCCCCAACGAGGGCCACAAGGGCGGCATGAAGAGCGTCGTGGCGCAGAAATATCCCGCCGTGCGCGACGGCCAGCCGCTGACGCTGTTCCGCTCGCACCATGCCGACTATGCCGATGGCGGCCAGATGCGCGACTTCGTCTATGTCGGCGATTGCGTCGCCGTGATGCTGTGGCTGCTCGACAATCCGCAGGTCAACGGCCTGTTCAATGTCGGCACCGGCAAGGCGCGCAGCTTCCTCGATCTGGCCCGCGCCATCCATGCCGCCATGGCCAAGCCCGAAAACATAGACTTCATCGACACCCCCGAGCACATCCGCGCCCAGTACCAGTATTTCACCGAGGCGAAGCTCGCGCGCCTGCGCGCCGCCGGCTACAGCGCACCTTTCAGCAGCCTCGAAGACGGCGTCGCCGCCACCGTCCGCGCCTATCTCGGGCAGGGCTGAGCCCGGTGGAGTGGCTCGCCGCACTGGCCTTTCCCGCCATCGACCCGGTGGCCGTGCAGATCGGCCCCTTCGCCATACGCTGGTACGCGCTGGCCTATATCGCCGGGCTCATGCTCGGCTGGCATTACGTCAAGCGCCTGGCGCGGCGCGGCCTGAGCACGCTCGACGAGGCGACGGTCGACGACCTCCTGGTCTGGGTGGCGCTCGGCGTCATCCTCGGCGGCCGGCTCGGTTATGTGCTGTTCTACCGCCCCGGCTACTACCTGCCCAATCCGCACGAGATCCTCATGGTCTGGCGCGGCGGCATGGCCTTTCACGGCGGCTTGCTGGGCGTCGCCGTGGCCATGGCCTGGTTCGCCCGCCGGCGCTCGCTGTCGGCGCTCGCGGTGGCCGACACGGTGGCGGCGGCGATCCCCATCGGGCTGTTCTTCGGCCGCATCGCCAACTTCGTCAACGGCGAGCTCTGGGGGCGCATCAGCAACGCGCCCTGGGCCATGCATTTCCCGGGCGCCGGGCTGTTTCCGCGCCACCCGAGCCAGCTCTACGAGGCGTTGCTCGAAGGCCTGCTGCTGTTCGTGCTGCTGGCCTGGCTGGTGCATCGCCGCGGCG
>CAZVDW010000809.1:0-2548 GCA_964625645.1 uncultured Rhodospirillaceae bacterium | reverse complement strand
TGTTGCCATATCCTCGGGCTCGGCTGGATAGTCGATGAACCACGCCGGTGCTGCAAAGAGCGAGAACAGTGCCAGCTTTATGACATCCTCGATGACGCTCTCACCCATCAAGGAAACCAGCAGCATGACCACGAAAGCAGTGCCATAGCCGAGCAGCAGGACCAGGCGCTGCCCCTCGGGCAGCTTCAGGTAGCCGAAGGGGGCACATATCAGCAGATAGACGACCGCCGGCATGAGAACGAATACCAGCGTATCGACGAGGCTCCAAAGACAGCCCTTTCCCCCTGCCGGCGGCCCGTCGGGCAATTCGTCTGGTGGGCTCATTCGTGCCTTTCATGCTCTACTTTGACGGTGCACCATAGCACTCGGAGCGGAGGCTGCGGATTGAACGCTTGGCCGCAGTCACGTACCATGGCGCGACAGGCGCACGCGGGGTTTTGGGGCGCGTGATGGGCGAATCAGGAAAAACGACAAAGCTTGCGGTCATCTTGAGCGCCGATGTGGTCGGCTACGACCGCCTGGTCGCCGACGATGCCGATGCGACGGCGGCCGAACTGGCACGCTGTCAGGCACTGGTGCGGCGGCGTGCGGAGGCGCGCGGCGGACGCGTCCTGCGCATGGCGGATGAGGAGTGCCTGATCGCTTTTGCCAGCGCCGTCGACGCCTTGCGGGCATCGATCGCCATGCAAAGCGATCTGCGCGAACGCAACGCGGCGTTGCCTATTCACCGGCATCTCTGCCTGCGCATGGGGCTCGATCTTGGCGAGATCGAAGAGCATGCGGATGGCACCGTGGAAGGGGACACGCTGACCATCGCCGCACGCATCGGCTCCATGCTTCATGGCGAGGGGGTCTGCGTTACCGAGGCCATGGTCTCTCACGCCCGTGGCGATCTCTATCTGAGCTTCGACTATCTCACCGATTTGAGCATCGATGGTATTGCCAATCCGGTGCGCATCTATCGCATCATCGCCACGGTGACCGGGCCGCAACCGGCCAGGCCGCCGCTGTGGACGCCAGTCAGCATCGCTTTGGCGGTCGCTTGTGTGCTGGTGGCAGGAGCGGCCGTGGTCTGGCACACCGTCCGCACGCCGCAGCCCGTTGAGGTGGTCGAGGCACCCGAGGAGCCTGTGGCGGTGGCCGAGTTGGACCCGGCGCTGGCGCCAACCATCGCGGTCATGCCATTCGCCAATAACAGCGATGATCCGGATCAACGCTATTTCGCCGATGGCCTGGCGGTCGACATCACCACGCGATTGACCCGTTTCGCGGACTTGCGCGTGATCGCCACTGCCTCGAGCTTCCACTTTCGCGCCAGCAGCGACGACCGCGCTGAGATCGCTAAGGCCCTGGGCGCGCGGTTCTTGCTCGAGGGCGCGGTGCGCAAGGCGCGGAGCAATGTGCGGGTCACCACCACATTGATCGATATGGCAACCGAACAGACCGTGTGGGCCGAGACCTACGAGCGCGACCTGACGGCGGCCGATGTTTTCGCGGTCCAGGACGACATCACCGAGCGGGTTGTCGGCGTGATCGCCGCCCAACATGGCATGATCCGGCAGGTTCGCCTTGAAGAATCCCTGCGCCGCCCGCCTCAGGACATGGCTGCCGTGGATTGCGTCTTGCGAAGTTATGCCTACGAGCACGAGCTCGAAGAGAACGAGCATGCCGAGATGCGGGATTGCCTCGAGGCGGCGGTGGAGGACGATCCAAGCTATGCCGAGGCCTGGACTCAATTGGCCGCCATCTATGTCGAGGAGCATTCGCTGGGCTTCAACCCACGGCCCAATCCGCTCGAGCGTGCCATCGAGGCGGCCGAGCGGGCCGTCAGGCTCGATCCGCGCAGCCAATTCGCTCATTCCACCATGGCACACGCCTACTTCATGCACGGCGATCTCGACCGCTTCCGCTCCTCGGCCGAGCGGGCCATCCAGATCAATCCCGGCTCCGCCGAGGTGCTGGCGCTGCTTGGCCTTGATCTTGCCTATGCGGGACAATGGGACCGCGGCATTGCGCTGGTCGAGAAGGCGCGTTCGCTCAACCCCTTCCATCCGGACTGGCTGTTCTTCCCGCTGCTGCTCGACGACTACCGCAAGGGAGACTACGAGGCGGCGCTGGAAGACTTGGAGCAAATCGAGATGCCGGACTTCTTCTGGAGCCACGTCATGCGGGTCCAGATAAACGGACAGCTCGGCCGTAGCAGTGCGGCAGCCGATGCCTTGGCGCGGTTGCGCGAGCTCTATCCCGGGTTCAGTCTCGATGCGGCGCGGCAGGAGTACAAGCTTTGGCATCTCTCCGACGAGCTGATAGAGCACGCCATCGAAGGTCTGCGCAAAGCCGGCGTTCCGGACGGCACATGGAATTGAGGCACGGTCGGCGCCGCAAAGTGATATGGGATGGGGATGGACAGGGCTGAACTGAAGCCGTTTGCGGCGCTACGCCACCAGTGTCTGGAGCTGATCGTCGACGCGGGCTGGCTTCGCGCAGGCGGGCCAGCTCATCGAGAAACTTGACAAGGTGACTGTGTAGCTATGGAGCGTATCGACAA
>CAZVDW010000808.1:0-1523 GCA_964625645.1 uncultured Rhodospirillaceae bacterium | reverse complement strand
ATCAGCTTATGCACCGCTTCCTCTTCGACGATGGTGTCCTTGTCGCCGTAGACGACCTGACCCGATACCGGGCAGGGCGCGAGGAAGGAGAAGTCGTACAAGCTCGCCGGCGGCGCCACGGTGATGAAGCCGTCGATCTCGGGCCGGCGCATGAGCAACTGCATGGCAATCCAGGCACCGAAGGAGAAGCCGCCGATCCAGACCGCGGGCGCGTTGGGGTTGTAGGAATGCAGCCAGTCCAGCGCCGAGGCGGCGTCGCTGAGCTCGCCCTGGCCCTGGTCGTATTCGCCCTGGCTGCGGCCGACGCCGCGGAAATTGAAGCGCAACACCGAAAAACCCATGCGAACGAAGGCATGAAACATGGTGTAGACCACCTTGTTGTTCATGCTGCCGCCATGCTGTGGATGGGGGTGCAGCACCAGCGCAATTCCGCTGGCAGGGTCGGTTCCGTGATGGTAACGCCCTTCCAGGCGTCCTTCGGGGCCGTTGAAATTTACTTCCGGCACTCTCTTCTCCACTTGCCGACGCACGACCGCCACGACTAATTGGCGCAGTCGTTTACTCGGATATTGATGTTAACAAGTTAGCGCGATTTCCTATAAAACTTGACTATCACGCTCGGATATTTTATACCCCATCTTCACGCTGCGCCCGCGTGCCTGTGCACCGCTGTCGCGCCGTGAAGTGACTGGCTTTATATCACAATGGGTTAGAGCATGTTCAAGAGGCTTCGCGAGGATATCGCCACGGTAATGGCGCACGATCCGGCTGCGCGCTCGCGCTTCGAGGTTCTGCTCTGTTATTCCGGCGTGCATGCCATGGTCTATCATCGCTTTGCCCACTGGCTGTGGCGCAACAATCTGACGCTGGCCGCACGCTTCGTTTCGCAGAGCGCGCGCTTCATCACCGGCATCGAGATTCATCCGGGCGCGGTCATCGGCCACCGCCTGTTCATCGACCACGGCATGGGCGTGGTGGTCGGCGGCACGGCGGTAATCGGCGACGACGTCACGCTGTATCAGGGCGTCACCCTCGGCGGCACATCTCTGGAACGCGGCGTAAAGCGCCACCCGACGCTGGCCAATGGCGTCATTGTCGGCGCCGGAGCGAGCGTGCTGGGGCCGTTCACGGTCGGCGAGGGCGCCAGGGTCGGCGCCAATGCGGTTGTGGTAGCCGAAGTGCCGGCGGGCGCGACGATGGTCGGTATCC
This sequence comes from uncultured Rhodospirillaceae bacterium, assembly GCA_964625645.1. Lineage (GTDB taxonomy): Bacteria > Pseudomonadota > Alphaproteobacteria > UBA7887 > UBA7887 > UBA7887. Next base: position 314 of record CAZVDW010000808.1, on the reverse strand, counting down.
CGGCCAAGCAGGCCGGCGGCAAGCCGCGGCGGCCCGATCCGGACAAGGACGACTTTCTTGCCTATGGCACGCCCGACAGCGCCTCCGATCCGGTAGCTCGGGCCCTGGAAGGCCTGCTGGACGAGGTCAGCCGCCTGCGGGCGCGCGTCGAGGAATTGGAAAACGGTGACGTCGAGGACGACGAGGTTGCGAGCCCGTCAGCCGGCGCGACGCACACCCGACAAGGCACCACGCCGGCAGCGAAATAAGTCACATGTGTAAGGAGTGGAAATCGTGCGTTTAAGCACCAAGGGACGGTATGCGGTAACGGCCAT
>CAZVDW010000807.1:0-3025 GCA_964625645.1 uncultured Rhodospirillaceae bacterium | reverse complement strand
TTGGAGCTCTTTTTCAAACGATCCGGCTCCCAACGCCCATATGCATGCGCAAACGCTGAAGCGCTCCCTCGAGGAAAACAGCCTGGAGAATAAATCATTCGTCGAGATCAATCTATCATCCGTCGATTTCTTTTTGCGGCGGTTTTACAGTTACAACGTCGTAGTGGCCGTGCTTTCAAAAATCGGCTTGGACGTGACGAGCTCGGTTGGCGTCGCCGGCCATGCGGCAATCGAAAACACCCTTGTCGATGTTCCGCTGTTCCGGCCGGAAGGCGTCCAAACCTTTATTGGAAACCTTGCCTCGATGGCGGCGATCAGCAATTTGCGCGGAATTCGCACACTGCATTTTCTCCAGCCGACGGTCGCCACGGAATTGATCGAGCGCGCCGAGCGGGCATCCGAGGCGGAGTGGGATCTGCATGAAACGCAAGATGCGCAAGGACGGTTTGGGCGCCGGCAGCGCGCCGAAATTTTCTACCAATTTTACACATCCTCACGATCGGAATTTGCCCGGTTGGGCCAAAACCCAGGCAGCGATTTGCAGACATGGGTCGATCTCAGCCGCTTCTTCAGCGATGTCGATGACCTGACCGAGGTCTATCGCGACGCCGTTCATTATAGTGATTCGCACACCCAACAGATCGCCGAGGAAATTGCCCGGCATGTGCGCCGCGTGTTGGCGCCGGGATAAGGGTTGTGGTGCCGCGCCGCGCCTTCTCGTATTATTTGACCAAGGCAGGTCGGGCCGCGAGCCGGCGCGGCGGCGGCATCAGTGAAGAAACGCGCGGCGAAAAGAGGAACGGATGAGCGAGCCGGCCATACAGCTTCCGCAATTCCGGGTGTTCAGCATCCTCGGGCAATCCTTCTTGATTCTGTTCCGCAACTTCGTTCCGTTCGCGCTGATTTCCATTTTCATCATGTCTCCGCCATATATTTATTTATATGTCTCGGAACCTAATTACCTGGATGACGGTTCGATTGGTTCATCGGCGGGTTTTTTGGATATCGTCGATATAATTTTGTCCTATTTCGTAACTGCGGCTCTCGTTTTCGGAGTGTTTCAAAGCCTCAGAGGGCAGCCGGTCAGCATATTCCAATCCGTGTCGCGCGGTTTGGCGGTCATCTTCCCGGTGATAGGCGTCATCATCATTATGGGAATTATTTGGGCGGCGCTCGGCGCGCTGATGTATGGCGCCGCGGTGGTGGCTTCGGACAACGTCGCCACCACCATTATATTGGCCGTTATCGTCATAGTCCTGACCGTATATATTATATGCATCTTCTGGGTCGTCGTGCCCGCCGCGGCGGTGGAAGGGCGCGTATTGTCGAGCTTCGGGCGCAGTATCCATCTCACCAAAGGCAATCGCTGGCGGGTGTTTGGGCTTTTATTCATGGTCGGTATCATCTCCGCGATCGTCGGCGCCATCGCCGGCGGTGTCGGCGGCGCCATAGGCAGTAATTCTTCGGCGATTCTTCTGACCTGGGCGGCGACGGCGCTGGCGACGGCGTTCAGCTCCGTCGTCGCCACCGTCGCCTATTACCGGCTGTGCCTGGTCAAGGACGGCGTGCCCGAAAACGAAATCGCCGCAGTATTCGATTGACCATGTTCGATCGACCGGCTCGGCCGGTGCGGCCCGATTCGGCCGGCGATCACTTGTCATGTTTGTTTTCGCGCCGTTTGCCCATCAGCATGCGCGTCTCCAGATGCGCCCGTAGCGCCCGGTAATAGGCGTCGAGAAAATCCTTGGATTTGGGCGCCTCGTCGCCCTCCCAGCCGATCTTGCGCTGAATGCGCTCGGCCACGGTCTTGCGCGTCGACACGGCGCCCGCGCCGTCATGGCGCAATACGGTCTCCAGGGTTTGCAGTTCGTATATGCCGTAAGCTTCGAGCTGGGCCTGGCTGAATTGATATTTTTCGATTTGCTGCTGCTGCCACGCCGTCGTTCCGCCGCCGCCCTCGGCGAGGTCGTGCCGCAAGCGTTTCTTCGGCACCGATACGACCCATGTTCCGGCGACCATATCGCCGGCGCGCAGGCGCTCCCGGTTGAACAGCGGCAGCAGCGTGAAAATCGATACCCACGCCAAGGTCAGCAGCATCACCCAGGTTTCGCTGCCGACGGCGGTGTCGCTGAACAACAGCGTGAGCGGCATGAAGATTTCCACTTCGCGCATCAGGTTGCGGGCAAAGATCGCGTCCGCCTTCAAGCGCCCGCCCCGGCGGTCGATGACGCGCAATCCCATGATCCGCTTGCCCGGCGTGGCGCCGCGCCAATACAGCTCGAAAATAATAAAATAGAAATTGCGCAGTGCGAACGAGATCAGCAGATAGACGGAAATTCCCAGGCCCGGCTGATCGCCGAGGGCGAATATCGAGGCGCTGATGACGGCGAGAATGATGAGCGCGATCAACATGAACAACAGGTCGAGGAACAAAGCGCCGGCGCGTTGGCTGCGCACGGCGAGGAACACCGGCACCGGCATGCCTTCCGGGGTTACGATGTCGCGCCGCGCACCACGATCCGGCGCCGCGAAGGCGCCGCCTTTAGCCATGCCCGGCCTCCCCGCCGCGACGCTTTCCGGCATGGGCAATATAAATCAGCCAGCCGGCGAGCGCCGCCGCGGCGATGAGATAGCGCCATGACGGATCGATAATAAGCTGCCGCCCGCCGCCCTCGAGAAGGCTGGCGACGAAGAACATCAGCACCGCGCCCATGACGATGCGCGCGGCGACACGGCCATTCCGGGCGCGGTTGCCGAGGCGGCTATATTCGCCGGGACAAGTCAGCGACGTGGCGAGCAGCAATCCGGCGCCGCCGCAGATAATCACCGCCAATATCTCGGTACTGCCATGAATCGCGATCCACGCCCAGAATTCCAGCGACAGGCCATGCGCTTCGTGGATCGCCGCCAGCGCGCCGAGCATCAAGCCGTTATAGAACAGCAACAGCATCACCGGCAGCCCGAAGGCGAAGCCGAGGGCGAAACAAAGCATGCCGATGGCGGCGTTGTGGGTGAACAGGAAGGT
>CAZVDW010000806.1:0-3872 GCA_964625645.1 uncultured Rhodospirillaceae bacterium | reverse complement strand
CAGATGGAACTGCTCGACTTCTCTCCCATTGCCAAGGGGAACAGTCCGGCGATGCACCGACGACCGGGCGCGACACCTCTCGTAGTAGCCATACCGATCGTCGAGCAGGGCCGCGTGCTCCAATCGAAACAGGTCATCTTCGGATTGCATGTCCGCTAAGTGTCCTGTCCCCAAGCTCGATGCCGCGCCCATCGTAGCCCAGTTTGCATCGATTGGAAGGGCCGGACGAGCCGTGCTCCCTCGGCACGGAGAGCGAACTGACTCCCGCAACAGGGCTTTGCATGCCCGTACAACACCAAGACGGGACCGATGCCGGATGTCGTGCTCCCAATTGCCATCGCCCGCCCGGATGGCTACGCTGATGCACGAGAGCGGGGACCACCTGGGCGGGCGATCGTGCCCATGACCTGGATGCGGGCAATGGCGCCGCAATGAGCTATCTCGGCCGACTACCGTGCGTCGTTGACGGGTCGCAGCATGGGGGAGCATCGTGACGAAGGTTGTTCTGGTCGTGGCGCCGTTCTTGTCGTTGCCACGTCCCGCGATCGGAATCAGCCTCTTGCAGGCGGCACTCGCCGAACGGGGCATCGCCTGCGATCTCAGATATCTCAATCTCGAGTATGCGGACTTCGAGGGTCCGGATTTCGGCCAACCGTTCTGCCACGGCGGCCATCTTCCGCTCGGCGAATGGGTCTTTTCGCATCTGGTCAACGGGCCGGACGATGGCGCCTCCCTCGATCGCGGGTGGGATTGGGTCAAGTCGTGCGTCAACCCCCGCTTCGCCCGGCAAATGAAGGCTGCAAAGGGACGTGCGGCCGAATTCGTCGATCGCTCGGCACGGTCAATCCTCGAAGCCGAGCCCGACCACGTCGGCTTCTCCTCGAGCTTTCAACAAAACTGTGCCTCGCTATCCATTGCACATGTCATCAAGACCGAGCGCCCAGAGGTCGTGATCAGTTTCGGTGGCGCGAATTGCATGGGCCCAATGGGCCGGGCGCTGCTGTCGACGTTCCAGCAGATCGATTACGTGTTCTCCGGCGAAGCGGACGAAACGTTTCCCGATTTCATCCAGCGCGCGGCCGAAGGCGAGGTGGACTCGGAGAGATACATTGCCGCTGCGCCGATAACGAATATGGACGCACTGCCAATTCCGACCTCCGACGGCTACTTTGCCGCGCTCGATCGCACATCCTTCAAGGACCGGATCGCGGTCACGCTACCCTTCGAAAGCAGCAGGGGATGCTGGTGGGGTGCGAAGCATCATTGCGTCTTCTGTGGCTTGAACGCAGACGGCATGGGCTTTCGGTCCAAGTCGCCGAAGCGGGTCGTGGACGAGGTTCGCCACTTGAGCGCGGCCTGGAACAACACACACTTTGCGGCCACCGACAACATCATGGACATACGCCATGTAGAAGGCGTCTTTTCCGAATGGCGGGAAGCGCTGTCCGGCCTCAAGTTTTTCTACGAGATCAAGGCGAACCTGTCGGTCGAGCAGCTGCGGACCATAGCCGCCGCCGGGGTCGTCGCCGTTCAGCCCGGTATAGAAAGCCTAAACGACGGCATCCTGAAGCTCATGTCCAAGGGCGTGCGCGCCCTGCAGAACGTTCTGCTGCTTCGGACCTGCCGCGAGATCGGCATAGGGGTCTACTGGGCCATGCTGTCGGGCTTTCCACGGGAGAGGCCGGAACATTACGCCAAGATGGCCCGAATGATTCCCCTGCTGCAACATTTCGATCCTCCGACCGGGCTGAGGCCAATCCGGATCGACCGATTCAGCCCATACCACAACAATCCCCAGCAGCTCGGGTTTTCGGACGTCGTGCCCTTGCGCGCCTATCGCGAGATATACGACCTGCCGTCCCAGACCATCGCGGATCTGGTCAGTTTCTTCGAAGGAACGCGCGACGACGGTCCGATGCCGGACGATTATCTGGAGGCGGTGGAATGCGAGCTCCAGGCTTGGTACGCGCGAGCGCACGGCGGCGATCCGGCTCGGTTGAGCTTGGTGAGGCTGGGTCCGTTCAAGCTCGTTCGCGACACCCGCGATTGCGCCGTCGAGGCCGAATACGTTCTTCCGCCGGACGCGGAACAGGTTCTTCACGCCTTCGACCGGCCTTCCTCGATCGAGCGCAGGATGGCGGAACTCGACCGATCCTGGCAGCACGAGCGCCACCCCGAAAGTTGCTTTCGGGAACTGGTCGATCACCGCTTCATGGTCCTGGACGAAGATCGGGCCGTTCATGTGGCCGTCGATCCCGATCGCCGGATCGAGGGCGTCGTGGCACCGAAAACTCTCCCCGCCGGCGCGCTGCTTGAAATCGACAGCGCCGCCAAGCGTCGTCAGGCGGTCTGACGCTTCGCCAACCGGCGAAGACACCGGCCGGGCTCCATCGTCTCGCCTGCTTCGACGATCGCGCTCACTTCGACCACGCGTATCCGAGCGGCAAGCCGTTGCCCGAGCCCTATGGCCGAGAATGGCCGTGACGGTCGCCGGCGGGCGCGATCTGGCGCGGCCGACGATGACCTTGTTCAAGAACGCGGCAAGGCTCTATGCTTCAATCTCGATGGGGAGGGGATTGGGAGAAGTCGTCGTCATGCGGTTGGCACCAATTCTTGCAGTGCTGGTCCCGACAGCGCTTGGATTGGTCGGCAAGACTCATGGGCAAACGTTTCTCGATGTGTTGGCGAAGACCTACGTCAACAACCCCGAGATCATCGTCCAGCGCAATTCCGTGGACGTTCAGGCCGAGGCGATAGCGCAGGCTCGGGCGGATTGGTTTCGGCCGACGCTGAGCACGGAGGTCACCGAGGGCATGACGTTCCTCGAGCAGCGGGTAAAGGACACTGCCGCCTCAACATCGACGGAAACCGATTTGAATGAGCGCGCCACGGACCGCTCCATCAAGTTGAGCCTCTCCTTGAACTTGTACAAAGGCGGCGCATCGGTATCGCAGATCGCCTATGCGCGCTCGAACTTCTCGGCGACGGCCGCTAGCCTTTTGACGAAAGAACAGGATGTCTTGGGGCGCGCGGCCAAGGCCTATCTGAGTGTCGTGTCCGCCCAGAAGCAATTGTTGATTGCCCAAGAGCATGTGCTCGAAATGAGCCAGCTTCGCGATCGTATCGAACGCCAATTGAAAGAGCAGCAAGCGACCGTCATAGATCTGGACCAGGTCGATATCAAGGTCGCATTGGCGGCAATCGGAGTCGAGACCGAGAATAAGTCACTGCGCACCGCGGCCGATGCCTTTTTCGAGCTCGTTGGAGAGTATCCGCAGGCCGATTTGGGCTGGCCGAGCTTGCCGGCACCACCGGCGGACGTTGCGCAAGCCCTCGACGCGGCGACGAAGATCAATCCGGAAATCATTTCCGCGCGACACACGATCACGGCGAACGATGCGCTGATCAAGGTTGCGGAGGCAGGATTCCTTCCCGAAGTAAGTCTCTATGGAACGGCCGGGTACTCCGATGACAAGGCTCGATTCACCGGCTCGTCGGACTACAAGGAATCGGAAAGCGAGACCGAGTATACCTTCGGTGCCACGGTTACGATCCCGATCTATCAAGCGGGTTTGCAGGCATCCTTGGTGCGCGAGCAGAAGCGAACCGCCAATATGGCCCGCAGCGAGCTCGTCGTGACGCAAAGGTCGGTCGAGAAGACGGTTCGCACGGCCTGGCACGAATACCACAGCTTGCAGCGCAACATCGAACATGGATATGCGCGCTGGATGGCCGCGGAGAGGATCTTGGAAGGTAAGACGCGGGAGTTCAAAGTTCAAAAAGTAACGGTAGACGACCTCCTCGATGCGCAATCCGATATTCAAGATGCCAGGAAATATATTATAGATCAAAAATACGCCGAGCATGCGGCA
>CAZVDW010000805.1:0-9259 GCA_964625645.1 uncultured Rhodospirillaceae bacterium | reverse complement strand
TTCTTTAACATCATCAATATAAGCACATATTATCCTAGCTTTATGTTTTTCATGCCAACGACAGCATTTTTCTATATTGCGATCGATTTCGCGCTCTCCGCTTTCAAAGTCGCGCAGCGCGGTCTCGCTTATGAGGGGTCTAATCTGCAGGCTATGGATGTTTGGGGTAGGGAGGGCAGTCGTCATTGCTGTTCTGTCGGTAAAATTCGTAAGCTCGGCGAAGCTCCGGAGTAACACCGCCTGTTTCGCGATAGGCCCGTTCCAAAAATTCCACGGCCTCTTCCTCATTCGCGAAAATTGATTTTTCTTTCTTCTCCCCACCATGCAGCCAGCGAAGAAGGTCTCTTAGAGACGGAATCGCCATAGCCTTAGGTCTCTCAATTATCGCTCCCGGATCGGAGCAGTATAGCCTCAATATCCTAAAACTGTCAACGATTCAATCAAAGGAATCAAATGCTTATGTAAACTCGCTAACCCATTGAAAGAATCCCATTTCTTGAGATCAGCAACCTGGGCGTTTATCCCTGCTTTGCCATTTTTCCACCATAAATCTCCCCTGGGCCTCCACAACACAGAAAATGCCGCAGGCCGCGTCCCCTCATGAGCTTGCTCCTGGGCCGCGCAGCAATGCCTGAGGCGGGAAGCTCAGTCGCGGCGCCAGACGGGGTTTTCGAGGGTTTCCATGAAGGCGTCGTGGGCGGCGAGCTCTGCGGCGCTGGCGGCGTGGGGCCGCGGCGGGCGCGGTTCCCTGGCGGCCTTGGCGGCGGCGCCCGTGCCCTTGCCGGCCGCCGCCGTCGTCGCCAGATCGAGGCCCGCCTGGCGGCCACCGACGAGCTCCACATAGACATCGGCCAACAGCTCCGCGTCGAGCAGGGCGCCGTGATAGGTGCGCGAGGAATTGTCGACGCCGAAGCGCTTGCAGAGCGCATCGAGGCTGGCCGGCGCGCCGGGGAACTTGCGCCGGGCGATCTGCAGGGTATCGACCGCGCGCGCGCCATCGAGCGGCGCCCGGCCGAGGCGCTCGAGCTCGGCATTGAGAAAGCCGAGGTCGAAACTGGCATTGTGGATCACCAGCTTGTCATCGCCGAGGAACGCTTCCAGGTCCGCCACGATGTCGCCGAACAGCGGCTTGCCGGCGAGCTGGGCAGTGCTGATGCCGTGGATGGCCTCGGCCTCGGCCGGCACCTCGCGCTCGGGATCGATGTAGTGGTGAAAGCTCTCGCCGGTGGCGATGCGGTTGATCATCTCCAGGCAACCGATCTCGATGATGCGGTCGCCGCCGCGGGCATCGAGCCCGGTGGTCTCGGTATCGAGAACGATTTCACGCAAGGGACCGCTTCCTTCCTGGACGCCCGGCCAAGCCGGGCTGCGAGAGCATCTTGCGGATGCGCCGGATGGCGCGCAAGGAGACATTGCGGCCGAGCCCGCTCGGGATGACGAAATCGGCGCGGCGGCGCTTCTCCGCATCCGGCGTTTGTTGAGCGAGGATGCCGGCGAGCTTCTTCCCGGTCATGCCCGGCCGCCGCAGGGCGCGGCGGCGTTGCACGAAAGCCGGTGCCGAGACCACCGCCACATAGTCGCAACGGCTTTCGCCGCCGGTCTCGAAGAGCAAGGGCACGTCGAGCACGACGAGCGCCGCGCCAAGCGCCCGGGCGCGGCGCAGAAAGTGCTGCCGCGCCTCGCCGACCAGGGGATGCAGGATGGCTTCGAGGCGGCGCAGGTCGTCCGGCTTTTCGAACACCGCCGCACCGAGGCGCTTGCGGTCGATGCTGCCGTCCGCAGCCTCTGCAGCAGGAAACATCTTTAGCACCGCCGCATGGCCGCGCCCGCCGGGTGCCATCAGCGCGTGCACCGACGCGTCGGCGTCGAACACCGGCACGCCGAGCCGCCGGAAGGCTTTCGATGCCTCGCTCTTGCCCATGGCTATGCTGCCCGTGAGGCCAAGCAGAACAGGCCGCCGTGCCCTCACGGCGCCAGATCCGCAAGCACGAAACCCCGCAAGGCCTCATCGACTTCGGGCTCGCGGCCGAACCAGGCCGCGAAGCCGGGTCGTGCCTGGTGCAACAGCATGCCGAGGCCATCAACGCAACGCAGGTGGCGTGCGCGAGCCGCGCGCAACAGCTCCGTTTCCAGCGGCACATAGACGATATCGCTGACCACCGCCGCCTCATCAAGATCGTCCAGCGCAATATCGAGCGGCGCCTTGCCCGTCATGCCGAGGGTCGTCGTGTTCACCAGCAAGCCGCAACCGGCGGCGGCCTCGCTGCGCTGCGACCATGGCACGACATCAAGGCCGGGCCCGAGCTCGGCGGCCAGGCTTTCGGCGCGGTTTTGGGTGCGGTTGCACAAGCGCACCCCAGGCACGCCGGAATCCAACAGCCCGACAATAATGGCTCGCGCGGCGCCGCCGGCACCCAGCACGAGGGCCGGCCGGTCATGCGGCCAGTCACGGGCGCCGGCCCGCAGATTGGCCATGAACCCGTAAGCGTCGCTGTTGCTGCCCATCAGGCTGCCATCCTCTTCCACCACGATGGTGTTGACCGCGCCGATGCGCTGTGCCGTCTCCTCCACCCTGTCCACGGCGGCCAGGGCGGCCTCCTTGTGCGGCACGGTGACGTTGCAGCCGGCGAATCCCAGCGCCGGCAGCGCCGCTATCGCCTGGCCGATCCTCTCCGGCGCCACGGCAAGCGGCAGATAGGCACCGTCGATGGCGTATCTTTCAAGCCAGTAACCATGCAATCGCGGCGAGCGCGAATGGGCCACGGGCCAGCCCATGACACCGGCCAGCCTGGTCTTTCCCGTATGAGTCATTGTTGCACCATCCGCTGCTTGCGCAAGTAAGATAGGAGAGGCAACAGCGGCAGGCCGAGAATGCTGAAGTGGTCGCCGTCTATGGCCTCGAAAAGCTGCACACCTTGCTCTTCCAAGCGATAGCCGCCGACGGTCTGGCAAACGCCTGGGCCCGCCGCCACCAGATAGGCCTCGAGAAAGTCGTCGGAGAACCGCCGCATGGTGAGATGGGCGCTTTCGGCGTGTTGCCACAGGAGCGCGCCATCGCGGACCGCCGCAACCGTTGTTGCCAGGGCATGGCGGCGGCCACGAAGCGCTACCAGATGTCTCCTCGCTTCGCTCATGGTCTCGGGCTTGTCGAGCCAGCGGCCTTCGCACTCGAGGATCTGGTCGCCGCCGATGACCATGGCACCCGGGTGGCGCAAGGATACGGCCTGCGCTTTGAGAACAGCCAAGCTCAGGGCCGCCTGCTCGGCGCTGCGGCCTTCGGCTGCCATAGCAGTCTTCACCGAGCTCTCGTCGAGGTCGGCCGCATCGGCGATTGCCGTGACACCCGCCGCCTGTAACAGCTGGGCGCGGGCGCTGCTTGCCGATGCCAGGACCAGGGCCGTCATGTCTCTTCCGCCGTGGCGCGATAGAGTTGCAGGATCGCCGCCGCGGTTTCCTCGATGGAGCGCCGCGAGACATCGATCACCGCCCAGCCATGGCGCGTGAAGATGCGCCGCGCGTCGGCGATCTCGCGGCGCACCGTGTCGAGGTCCGTATAGTCGCTGCTGCGGTTGTCGTTGAGCGCTATCAGGCGGTTGCGGCGAATCTGCACCAGGCGATCGGCGGTCGTGGTCAAAGCCACCACCATGGCCGTGCTCGCGGCAAGCTGCGCATCGGGGAACGTTGCGGCACTGACATAGGGCACGTTGGCGGCCTTGACGCCGCGGTTGGCGAGATAGATGCAGGTCGGCGTTTTCGAGGTCCGCGAGACGCCGACCAGAACCACGTCCGCCTTGTCGAGGCCGGCTATGGCGTGGCCGTCGTCATGGGCGAGCACGAATTGCATGGCCTCGATGCGGGCATAATATTCGCTGTCGAGGGCATGCTGGCGACCGGGCGAATGTCTCTCTTCGGCGCCGAGGGTCTGGCTCAGGACCTCCATCGCCCCGGCCAGCACGTCGACGCAGGGCACTTTGAGCTCACGGCAGCCGGCCTCGAGCGCCTGGCGCAGCTCGGGCTTGACCAGGGTGTAGAGCACGATACCGGGGTGGGAGCGCACCGCCTGCAAGACCTTCTCGATCTGCTCCGGACTGCGCACCAGGGCCCAGCTGTGTTCGGCCACCTCGCCGATGGGGAATTGCGCCATGGTTGCCCGCGCCACCGTGCTCACGGTCTCACCCGTGGAATCGGAGATCAGATGCAGGTGAAAGGGTGCCGCAGTCATGTGTATAACTCCGCCCGAATTGGGGATAGCCGGGCCTTGTCGCGTTGTGCCGCGTTTCGTCCCCATACCATGCACAAACTGTTCATGAACGCTCTAAACTTTCCCCCTGTCGATAATCACGCCGACAAGTTGCCCGGCGGTATCACTACCCCCTCAATCACAAGCGACCCGGTGTGCGGCTTCGCACCGCTTGCCAACAGGGACATCCACAGTCGCCGGCATATGCCGGCAAGTTGGGCCGCTTGCTGTGGACGAATGTTAATCCCCACAATTTCCCGCCATATACAAAAACAACTATCCTTACTATTTAAGAATAGAATCTAGAAAGGGAGTGTGGGGTCGGTGGAAAAATGACCAAGCCGCTGTTACGGGCGTTGCGCGGCGAGGCGCTGTCGCCGCCGCCGCTGTGGCTGATGCGCCAGGCCGGGCGCTACCTGCCCGAATATCGCAAGTTGCGAGGCGAGGCGGCGAATTTTCTCGACTTCTGCTATCGCCCCGAGCTGGCCTGCGAAGCAACCCTGCAGCCGATCCGGCGCTACGACATGGATGCGGCGATCGTCTTCTCGGATATTCTGGTGATACCCGATGCCATGGGCGTCGACGTGCGTTTCGTCGAAGGCCGCGGGCCGGTGCTGACGCCCATCGATTCTCGGACCAAGCTCTCGGTCGATGGTGTGACCGACTATCTCGCGCCGGTCTACGAGACCTTGGCCGCGGTGTCGGCAAGCTTGCCCCAATCTTGCACGCTGATCGGTTTCGCCGGCGCGCCGTGGACTCTCGCGACTTACATGATCGAGGGTGGCAGCAGCCGCAATTTCGCTACCGCCAAGCGTTGGGCCTTCAGCGATCCGGAAAGCTTTTGCGCTTTGCTCATGTTGCTTGCCGAGGCCGTGGCCGACCATCTCGTGGCGCAGGTCGAGGCCGGCGCCGAGGCCTTGCAGATTTTCGATAGCTGGGCCGGTGCGGTGCCGGCGCGGGCTTTCGAGCGCTGTTGCCTGGCGCCGCTGGCGGAGATTACCCGCCGCGTCAAGGCGCGCTGTCCCGGGGTGCCGATCATCGCCTTTCCGCGCGGCGCCGGCATCGGCTATCAGGGCTATGCCGCGGCGACCGGCGTTGATGGCCTGTCGCTCGATGCGACCATACCCACGGCGTGGGGTGCCGGTTTCGATGCGACTGCGGTGCAAGGCAATCTCGATCCGCAATGCCTGGCTGCGGGCGGAGCGCAGATGGCGGCCGCGGTGGCCGAGATTCTTAGCGACATGAGCGGGCGTGGTTTCGTCTTCAACCTCGGTCACGGCGTCGTGCCCGACACCCCGGTCGAGCATGTCGGCGAACTGGTCTCGCTGGTGCGGAACGGCTGACCATGGCACGGCGTGCGGTGGTGCTGTTCAACCTCGGCGGCCCGGATTCCCCCGAGGCCATACAGCCCTTCCTGTTCAACCTGTTCCGCGATCCGGCGATCATCTCGCTGCCGAACCCGCTGAGATGGTTGCTGGCCAAGCGAATCTCGGCAAAGCGCGCGCCTGTGGCGCGAGATATCTACGCCAATATCGGTGGTCGCTCGCCGCTGTTGGACTTGACGCATGCCCAGGCCGAAGCGCTGCAAACAGAGCTGGGCGAGGACCATCGCGTCTTCGTCTGCATGCGCTACTGGAACCCCATGAGCGAAGCGGTGGCAAAGGAGGTTGCCGCTTGGCAGCCGGACGAGATCGTGCTGTTGCCGCTCTATCCGCAGTTCTCGACGACGACCACGGAATCCTCACTCGCCGACTGGCGCCGCCATGGCCTTGATACACCCTGCGCCGTCGTCGGCTGCTACCCGACGCAGGACGGTCTGGTGCGTGCCCACGCCGAGAGCCTTGCGGCAACGCTCGAGGGGATCGAGGCACCGCGCGTGCTGTTTTCCGCCCACGGGTTGCCCGAGGCCGTGGTCGCACGCGGTGATCCCTATCAGTGGCAGGTCGAGCAAACCGCCGCCGCGGTGGTCGAAGCGCTTGGCATTGGCGGTCTCGACTGGGCGGTCTGTTACCAAAGCCGGGTTGGTAGGCGGCGCTGGATCGGACCATCGATCGATGACGAGATCCGCCGCGCCGGCAGCGACGGCGTGCCCCTGGTCATCCTACCGATCGCTTTCGTCTCGGAACATTCCGAGACTCTCGTCGAGCTCGATATCGAATACCGCGCCCTGGCCGAGAGCGTCGGCGTGCCTGCCTATGTGCGGGTTCCGGCCGTGGGCACGCACCCGGCCTTTATCGCCGGGCTCGCCGAGCTGGTGCGCGGTGCGTGCTCGCAAGACGGCTCCCGGCTCTGTCCCGGCCAATTCTCGCGCTGCATCTGCCGTGCGGAGGAGACGCGATGAGCGATTTTCTCGCCACCGCCTATCCCTGGCTCAAGGCGCTCCACATCATCTCGGTGATCGCCTGGATGGCGGGCATGCTCTATCTGCCGCGGCTTTTCGTCTATCACGCCAAGGCCGAGCCGGGCTCCGAGCTTTCGCAGACCCTGAAGGTGATGGAACGGCGCCTGCAACGGGCGATCATGACACCGGCCATGGCCGCGGCCTGGCTGTTCGGCCTCAGCCTGCTGGCCTCGCCGATGGTCGATATTGGCGATCACTGGGTGCAGGCAAAGCTGGTTTTGGTCGTCGCCATGTCGGCCATGCACGACGTGATGGCACGCTGGCGGCGGGATTTCGCCAACGATGCCAATAGGCGCTCGCAACGTTTCTACCGCAGTGCCAATGAAATCCCGACGCTATTGGTGATCGCTATCGTAATACTCGCTGTCACGAAACCGTTCTAAGGCGTGGTTTGACTTGGCCGGGCGCCTGCGATAGAACGACGGCCGTCGGAAGATGTGCCAGCTGGCGCATCGTATCTTCCGCGCTAAGACCCCTCTCAGCCAGCGATTTCCTTCCAAGAGCGGCCTCTCGCCGCTGCAGCCGGAAAAACCTATCGCTGCTGCCGCCTCCCCAATTTCCGCTGCGCTCGCGCCTGGACTCAAGGCACCAATGAACCTCAAGGAACTCAAGAGCAAATCCCCGACGGAGCTTCTCGATTATGCCGAGGAGACGGGGGTCGAGAACGCGAATACCCTGCGCAAGCAGGATTTGCTGTTCGCCATTCTCAAGCAATTGGCCGATCAGGGCATCCCGGTTTTCGGCGAAGGCGTGCTGGAAATCCTGCAGGACGGCTTCGGCTTTCTGCGCTCGCCACAAGCCAATTATTTGCCCGGGCCGGACGATATCTACGTCTCGCCGAGCCAGATTCGCCGCTTCGGCCTGCGTACCGGCGATACCGTCGAAGGCGAGATTCGCCAGCCTAAGGACGCCGAGCGCTATTTCGCCCTGCTCAAGATCAACACCATCAATTTCGAGACGCCCGAGGCGGCACGGCACAAGGTGCATTTCGACAACCTGACGCCGCTCTACCCGGACGAGGCGATCAAGCTCGAGATCGAGGACCCCACGGTCAAGGACAAGAGTGGCCGGGTGATCGATCTGGTGGCGCCGATCGGCAAGGGCCAGCGCGCGCTCATCGTGGCGCCGCCGCGCACCGGCAAGACCGTCATTCTGCAGAACATCGCCCACTCGCTCGCGGTCAATCATCCCGAGGCCTATCTCATCGTGCTGCTGATCGATGAGCGCCCGGAAGAGGTCACCGACATGCAGCGCTCGGTCAAAGGCGAGGTCATCAGCTCGACCTTCGACGAGCCCGCGACGCGCCACGTGCAGGTGGCGGAGATGGTGATCGAAAAGGCCAAGCGCCTGGTCGAGCACCAGCATCACGTGGTGATCTTGCTCGATTCGATCACGCGCCTCGGCCGCGCCTACAACACCGTCGTGCCGTCGTCGGGCAAGGTGCTGACGGGAGGCGTCGATGCCAACGCCCTGCAGCGGCCGAAGCGCTTCTTCGGTGCCGCGCGCAATATCGAGGAAGGCGGCTCGCTGACCATCATCGCGACGGCCCTGATCGATACCGGCTCGCGCATGGACGAAGTGATCTTCGAGGAATTCAAGGGCACCGGCAATTCCGAGATCGTGCTCGACCGCAAGCTTTCCGACAAGCGCACCTACCCGTCGATCGATATCGGCAAATCGGGCACGCGCAAGGAAGAGCTGCTGGTCGAGAAAGGCGATTTGTCGAAAATGTGGGTGCTGCGCCGCATCCTCACGCCGATGGGCGTCAGCGACGCTATGGAATTCTTGCTCGACAAGCTTAAGAATACCAAGACCAATCAGGAATTCTTCGACTCCATGAACCAATAGGGTCGTCGATCCGCAAGCTCTATCGGGAGGTTTTGCCGTGTCACGAGTCGGTAGGGACAGTCTCGCGCTTCGCCGCACACTCAGCATCGACGGCCGCGAGGTCGATTATTTCAGCCTGCCGGCCATAGCCGAAGCCGGTCTCGGCGATCCGGCGCGGCTGCCGTTTTCGCTCAAGGTGCTGTTGGAGAACCTGCTCAGGTTCGAAGATGGCGGCAGCGTCGGTGTCGACGATATCCGCACCCTGGCAAGCGGCGAGGGCAGCGGCCGCGAGATCGCCTATCGTCCCTCGCGGGTGCTGATGCAGGACTTTACCGGCGTGCCGGCGGTGGTCGATCTGGCCGCCATGCGCGATGCCGTGGCCGCCCTTGGTGGCGACCCTGAGCGCATCAATCCGCTGGTGCCCGTCGATCTCGTCATCGACCATTCGGTGCAGGTGGACAATTTCGGCTCCGCGGGCGCTTTTGCCGCCAATGTCGAGATCGAGATGCGCCGCAACCGCGAGCGCTACGCCTTCCTGCGCTGGGGCCAGCAGGCCTTCGAGAACTTCCGCGTGGTGCCGCCGGGCACCGGCATCTGCCATCAGGTAAACCTGGAATATCTCTCGCAGACCATCTGGAGCTCGGAAGATGCGGGCGGGCGCACCATCGCCTATCCCGATACGGTCGTCGGCACCGACAGCCACACCACCATGGTCAACGGCGTTGCCGTGCTGGCCTGGGGCGTCGGTGGCATCGAGGCCGAGGCGGCCATGCTGGGCCAACCGATTTCCA
>CAZVDW010000804.1:0-2228 GCA_964625645.1 uncultured Rhodospirillaceae bacterium | reverse complement strand
AGCGGCCCGCGACGACGCCAGCGGCGAAAAGCGCGCGGCCTGCGGTGGCCCGAGGCGGCCTTCCGGATGCGTCGCGACGCTTGAACGATGCCCCACATCGCCCAGCGCGCCGCTCCTACCCGGAAAGCCGCCTCGAGCCATCAAATGGCTCTTTATCAATGTCGTTTGGTATAACGCCCGTGGCTTCGGGCGACTGGCCACTTTATCTCCCGAAGCGCCGCCCGGAGCGCAGGGAGGCTGCCGGCAGCCTACCCCCAGACCTCGCCCGCAATCGCCACCACCGCGGCCAGCTTTGCCCATTGCTCGTCCTCGCTTAAGCGGTTGCCTTCTTCCGTCGAGGCGAAGCCGCATTGGGTGCTGAGGCAGAGCTGGTCGCCGTCGACGAAGGTACTGGCGGCCTCGATGCGGCGCTTGATGGCGTCCGGGCTCTCGAGCTCGCCGCTCTTTGAGGTGATGAGGCCGAGCACGACCTTCTTGTCGCCCGCCGGGATGTAACGCAGGGGCTCGAAGCCGCCGGCGCGGTCGCTGTCGAATTCGAGGAAGAAGCCGTCCACATCGACAGTGCCGAACAGCGCCTCGGCCACGGGCTCGTAGCCGCCTTCCGAGATCCAGGTCGAGCGGAAATTGCCGCGGCAGACATGCATGGCGACGGTCATGTCGGCGGGCTTGGCGGCGAGCACGGTGTTCAGGGTGCGCACGTAATCGCCGACGATGCGCCCGGTGTCGTGGCCGCGCTCGCGGGCGCCGGCCAGCTCCTTCTCGGAGCAGAGATAAGCCCAGACCGTGTCGTCGAGCTGCAGATAGCGGCAGCCGGCGTCGTGGAACGCGCCCATGGCCTTGATGTAGAGCTTGGCGAGATCGTCGTAATAGGCATCGATATCGCCATAGACGCTGCGGATGCCGGCGTCGCTCTGGCGGAAATGCATGACGCTGGGGCTGGGGATGGTGAGCTTGGGCAGGGCGCTGGCCTGGCTCGCGAGATAGCGGAAATGGTCGAGGAAGGGGTGGGAAGCGAAGTCGATCGGACCCGACAGCGCAATGCCCTGGGCCTTGGTCCGGGTGCCCTGGAACTGGATGCCGTGGTCGATCTCGACGATATCGGCGCCGATGAGCGAATCGAAAAAATCGAAGTGCCACCAGGCGCGGCGGAACTCGCCATCGCTGACCGCCTTGAGCCCGACCTCCTCCTGGCGGCGCACCACGGCCGCGATCTCGCGATCCTCGACAGCGCGCAAGGCCGCGGCGTCGATCTCGCCGGCCTTGAACCTCGCGCGGGCTCGCCCGAGGGCGGCGGGGCGCAGAAGACTGCCGACATGGTCGGCGCGAAAGGGGGGTGTGCTCATTGTTCCAACCCTATCCGAATGTCGCCCGAGCGGCGCCGACGATCTCGCCCATTATCTCAAATGCTCCGGCACCAGGTCGTCATTGCCGAAGGCGATGCGCCGTGCCTCTTGCGAATCCTGCGGCTGGTGGCCGATATCGGCGCGCGGCGCCGGCACCTCCACGACCACATTGCGCAGCCGCCCGATGCCGCTGACCTCGACCTCGATGACATCGCCCGCATCGAGCGAGCGCGAGTTGCACGGCGTGCCGGTCAGCACCAGGTCGCCCGGCACGAAGGTGATGTGGCGCGCCAGGTCGGCGATCATGGTGTCGATGCCGAACACCAGGTCCTCGGCGATCACCGCCTCCTGCACCAGCTTGCCGTTGCGGTAGGTGCGCAGCGTCTGCTGGCGCGGATCGACGCCGGTCACCAGGCCGGGGCCGATGGGGCAGAGGCTGTCGGCGCCCTTGACCCGCACCATGGCCTTGTTGTCGGTATCGCGCATGTCCTGCAGGCCGGCATCGTTGGCCACCGTGAAGCCGGCGATATTGTCCCAGACCTCCTCCGGCAGCACGTTGCGGGTGACGCGGCCGATGACCACGCCGAGCTCGCCTTCGTAGTTGAGGTAATAGTGCCCCTTGGGTTTCAGCAGCGCGCCATTGTGGGAATTGAGCGAGGAGACGGGCTTGTGGAAATAGCTCGGGTTCTGCGGGTCGCCCTCGCGGCCGAACTCCCGCCAGCGCGAGCGGTAGCTGACATGGGGGCAGATGATCTTGGTCGGGCTGCAGGGCGGCAGGTGCTGGACCTCAGCTTCCGCCACCACGCGCCCGTCGGCGAGACGCAGCTCGCCATCCCGCATCTCCGCCCAGGTGGCGCTGCCGCCATAGACCACGTGGCGCAGCTC
>CAZVDW010000803.1:0-2355 GCA_964625645.1 uncultured Rhodospirillaceae bacterium | reverse complement strand
GCGGGCGCGCGGCGAAGAAGTTCTTTCCCTTCGTGTTCAGCCTCTTCACCTTTCTTCTGCTCGGCAATCTCCTGGGGCTGATCCCGTACAGCTTTACCTTCACCAGCCATATCATCGTCACCATCACCTTTGCACTCGTGGTCTTTGTCGGCGTGACGATCCTCGCGATCATCATCCACAAGCATAAATTTCTGACATTCTTCCTGCCTCCGGGCGTGCCCATGTGGATGGCGCCGCTCCTGGTGCCGATCGAGATCGTCTCCTATATCGCGCGCCCGATCAGCCTGGCGGTGCGCCTGTTCGCCAATATGATGGCGGGACACAGCATCCTGCATGTGTTCGGCGGCTTCGTCTTCGCCCTCGGATTTTTCGGCTTTCTGCCTTTCGCCTTCATCATCGCGCTTTACGGGCTCGAGCTTCTGGTCGCCGTGCTGCAGGCCTATGTGTTCGCGATTCTGACCTGCCTCTATATACGCGACGCCATCTTCCTGCATCACGAGTAGCTACTGAAAACTGACAATCGCTTACGAAACACAATCAAGGGAACGAAATCATGGACGCTGAATCGGCTAAACTTCTCGGACAACTCATCGGCGGCGGCCTTGCCACCATCGGTGTGGCGGGCTCCGGCGTGGGCATCGGCATCATCTTCGGCAATTACGTTTCGGCCGCCGGGCGCAATCCGGCCGCCGCGCCCAAGCTGTTCGGCAACGTGCTGCTCGGCTTCGCCCTCACCGAAGCCATCGCGCTGTTCGCACTCGTCATGGCCTTCATCATCCTGTTCGGTAGCTGAGACCGCTTGATCACAGGCGCCGGCGGGTTCTCCGCCGCGCCGGCGGTTGATACGGAGAGCAAACATGCCGCAGCTTGAAATCCCCGATTACGGACCGCAGATATTTTGGCTTGTCGTCACGTTCGTGGTTCTGCTCATTCTCATGTGGAGCCTGGCGCTGCCGCGCATCGGCCAGGTTCTCGAACGGCGGCGCAAACATATCGAGGATGATTTGGCGCAGGCCGAGAAATTCAAGCAGGATTCCGAAGAGGCGATCAAATCCTATGAGGCATCGCTCGCCGAAGCGCGCGGGCAAGCGCATAAGCTGATGGCCGAAACCCAGGCCAAGCTCGACGAGCAGGCCAACGCCCAGCGCGCCCGCATGGACGCCGAACTGGCGGAAAAACAGGCCGAGGCCGAGAGCCGCATCCAGGAGGCGCGCCAACAGGCGCTCTCGAGCGTGCGCCAGGTGGCGGCCGAAGCGGCGCGCGCCGCGACCGAGCGCCTGATCGGCGTCGAGCCCAGCCAGGCATCCGCCAGCGCCGCCGTCGAAGGCAAGGGCTGAGACGATGGGCAAGCTCCAACGCATGGCCAAGGTGCCGGAGAATTGGCTGCTCGTCGCGGCATTCGCCTTCGTCATCGCCGGCTCGTCGATCACCGAGGACGCCAGCTTCTGGATCCTCATCGCCTTCGCCACCTTCATCGGCGTCTTTGGGCGCAAGGCCTGGGCGGCGATCAAGAAGGGGCTCGACGGCAGGCGCGACAAGATTCAAGGAGAGCTCGACGAAGCCCAGCGCCTGCGCGAGGAAGCGCAAGGCGTGCTCGCCGAATATGAGCGCAAGCGCCGCGAAGCCGAGAGCGAAGCCACGCAGATGATCGAGCAGGCCAAACTGGACGCCGAGCGCCACGCCAACGACGCCAAACGGGCGCTCGAGGAAACCATGCGCCGGCGCGAGGAAGCCGCCTTGCAGCGCATCCAGCAGGCCGAAACCGACGCGCTTCGCGAAGTGCGCGAAACCGCCGCCAGCCTGGCCGTCGAAGCGACCGCCGCACTGATCCGCGAAAACCTCGACGAAGCGCGCGCCGACGCCATGATCGAAAGCTCGATCCGCGAATTGGGAGAAAGACTGCATTAGGCCGGGAGACGTATAACAATAAGAAAAACCCCGCCGAAGAAATCCGGCGGGGTTTTTCATGACGCCTTATTTTGGCAGCCGATTCCTCCGAACAACGCGTGAGGACATATGAAGATCATTGAGGGGTACAAAGGCCTTGCCAGGAACCCGATTGCATGGGTGCTCGTCGGGTTGGTCGCTTTTGGTTTTTACAACAACTACACGCACGGAAAGCGGCTCGACCGCATCTGCGAAATGGTGCTGCCCTTGACCGAATTTGGGGTTGGACATTCGATACGGGATATTAGCGATAAACCGGAAGTGCGGCTCGAAGAACTTGACAGGCTGGATAGCGAAGATTCGGTGGAAGGGCATCTCTGGCGCTGGCAAAAGCTCGAAGGCCGACGCGTGGAGCGTATTTGTGCCGAGCCGGAAGACGACGACACGGAAGACTAGTAGGCGTTGGCG
>CAZVDW010000802.1:0-3672 GCA_964625645.1 uncultured Rhodospirillaceae bacterium | reverse complement strand
CGGGCGTTCAACTCGTCGCCTTTCTTTACTGCGACAACGCGGGCGTCATCCGCAACAAGGCCACCCATGTCGACAACCTGCCGGGGCGCTTCACCTCGGGCATCGGGTTTTCCAGCGCCCTGCAGGCACTGCGGTACGGCGATGTGCTGGAGCCGGTCGAAGGTATGGGGCCGGCGGGCGAGTTCAGGATGGTGCCCGACCTGACCACATTTACGCTGCCGCCTTATGCACCCAAGCGGGCATACGCGCTGTGCGACCTCGTCACTCTCGACGGCCAGCCCTACGAGGCCTGCCCCCGCACCTTCCTCAAGCACATGATCGAGCGTGCGGCCGAGAGGGGCCTGCGCATGGTCTCGTCGCTGGAGCCGGAGTGGACCCTGGCCACAAAAGAGAACGGCGTGTTCGTGGGCTGCGACGAGAGCGCGGCGTTTTCGGCCATTGGCATGATCTTGCCCATGGACACCATCGACGACATCGTCACGGCAATGGCCGTGCAGGGCCTGCGCATCGGCGTAGTGCACCCCGAAGCCGGCCATGGCCAGCAAGAGATCTCGCTCATGCACGAGGATGCGATGAGGGCGGCCGACAACCAGATCGTGTACCGCGAGACGGTGCGCAACGTGGCCTGGCAACACGGCTTCTACGCCTCGTTCGCCCCCAAGCCCTTCGAAGGGCAATCCGGCAACGGCTGCCACATTCACCTCAGCGCCTGGGACGCCGATCGGCGAGAAAACCTGTTCCACGCCAGTGATGAGCCATATGCGCTCAGTGAATTGGGAAAGAAATTCCTTGCCGGGCTGCTGGAGCACATGCCGGGGTTGATAGCGCTGACGGCGCCAAGTGTTAACAGCTACCACCGCTTCGAGGAGGGCTACTACGCCGGCGCCTTCAACACCTATGGCCCCGACAACCGCGAGGCCGCCGTGCGCATCCCCTCGGCGCTGCGGCACGACAGGGCGGGCACGGTGAACCTGGAGTTCAAGCCGGCCGACTCCGCCGCCAACCCGTACCTTGCGTTGGGGTCGCTCATAGCTGCCGGGCTGGACGGGGTGGACCGGGGTCTGGAGCTGGACGAACGGTTATGCGTGGACGTGGATCCGGCGGAGATTCCGCAGGCCGAGCGGGAGCAGCGGGGCATCCAACGGCTACCGAGCAGCCTACCCAAAGCGACCGCGGCGCTCGAATCGGACCAGGTGCTGCTCGACGCGCTCGGCCCGCTGCTGGCCGCGTCCTACATAGCGGTGCGCAAGGGCGAGGCGGGGTTCTTCGACGGCATGGACGCCCCGCGCGAGACCGACCTGCACTTCTTCCGCTACTAGACCTACTGCCGCAAACGCGTAACTGCCGGAGAGTGGGAACACCGAATGGCAAGGAATCCAAAGTGGCTTCGGAATGAGTTGATATTAGCTCTCGATTTATATCTAAGGGTCGGCATTGTTGGAGCAGAACATCCAGAGGTCGTACAACTCAGCAAGGACCTTAACCGTCTCCACGTGGAATTAGGAGCCGCGGGCTCAGAGAGCTATTGGAACCCCAATGGCGTTTCGATGAAACTCTCCAACTTCGCCAGATTCGATCCCAATTACGACGGTGTAGGCCTGAGCCTAGGTAGCCGACTCGATGAGGAAGTGTGGGCTGAGTCCAGTGGCGACGTCAAAAGTCTCAAGTCAACTATGGCAGCGATAAACAATGATCAGACCCTCAGTTCGTCCTCCAACCCTATCGCGTAGCGAACGGCAAGCTACTCGTTCGGTAAGAAACCAGACGGCCAAGGGTTCAACTCTTCGCCCGATGCGAAGCGTGCAATTGAAGACCATGCAATGCAACAGGCAACCAAATTCCTTGAGGCAAAAGGATGGCGGGTCAACGACATCTCCCGCAAAGCATCTTGTGACCTAGAGTGCTTTAAAGACGAACGGTCGCTGTTTATTGAAGTTAAGGGCACCACACAACGGATGCTTCGGAAATCCTGTTAACTCCCAACGAAGTGAAGTTCCACCGAGAACATCAACCGGACATGGGGCTATTCGTCCAATCCGGCATCGAACTATCCTTCGAAAACGAAGATGAGCCGGTAGCGTCAGGTGGCGTCAGCGCTTTTTTGTACCCATGGACGATTGCCACTACCTCGCTCAGGGCGACCGGCTATGCGTATACAGTGCCAAAAGACACAGACTGATCGGAGTCGAGCCGCTCAGACCCCGAATAGCTTTTTGGCGTTGTCGAAGTAGAACGCCCTGCCCGCTCCAACCGCCTCGTCCTCCGACAGAATGCCTTCGTCCACCAGCCCGCCCAGTGCCTTGCCCATAGCCCGTTTGGAGTACTTGGCGTAATACCACAGGGTCTCCGGGTGGTCCTGGCCGTCGGAGCCGAAGACCATCTTCGGGAACGCAACCTGATGCAGCAGATCACCGTAACGCTGGGGCGACATGGGCGGCTCCATGTGCGGCGGCTGGTTGCCCGATAGCTCAAGGTAGACGTTGGGGTGGTTGTTGGTCAGCCACCCAGCCTCGGCGCTGTAGGGCCAGCCGCCGTGGATGAGCACGACTTTGGACTTGAGCATCTGCTCTTCCAACAGCATGGGAGTGAGCAACGCCGGGTTGCAGGCGTTGATGATGACGTCGGTGTCCCCCACGCCGGTGTGAAACATGAACGTCGCGCCCAGGTCGGCGCTGGCGGCCAGGCCGCGCCGGGTCAGGTAATCACGGAGATCCTTAGCACGAGGCCCGAACCAGGTGACGTCGTCCAGCCGGGTGTCGAAAGACGTCCTCGCCTGAGCCTCGGTGACTGGCTTGATATCGAGGCCCGTGCGGTAGGCGATGACCGACTTGTATGCGACGCAGCCGCCATCTCGCACGGCCCCGGACATCCCTGCGTCAAAGTCCGCTACTAGGGCATCGAATGTGGTCGCCTTCTTGAGCAACCGCAGGATGTGCGTCTCGACGCGAAAAGTTTTGGCATAAGGCATTCCCAACTCAGTCGCGAAGGCATCGACCTGATTAAGGGTCTGGAGGCCGTTGTCGAATATCACCTGCTCCAACCGGATGTCGGCAAACAGCGCCTTTACGTAGGCGTCGAAGTCGACGAGGCGCTCGTTTCGCGCTGCCACCACAGCATCGGCGGTGGGCTCGCAGCCGAGGAACGACGCCAGCTCGCGAACGAAGAGGCGGAACCCTACCGAGTGCTCCAAGTACTCGACCGACTCGTCGGTGAACGTTCCGGCGGGAGCGTCCCTTAGATCGACGCCGCCGAGCCAGTGGATCTGGGTGATGTCCCGCCTCGCCCAAGGGTGAGCAGCGAAGCTGAAGGCGTGGACGTCGAGAACGGGAACGTCTGATAGATCGACCATGGTGAGCGTGGGAACCTCCAGAAGAGTCACCAGAGAGT
The DNA here is from genome assembly GCA_964625645.1 of uncultured Rhodospirillaceae bacterium. GTDB lineage: Bacteria > Pseudomonadota > Alphaproteobacteria > UBA7887 > UBA7887 > UBA7887. The sequence goes on along the minus strand of CAZVDW010000802.1, from coordinate 285 downwards.
AAGGGCGCCGACCGGCCAATGCAATCGGTCTCTCATGGCCGCGCAAGAGGTCCGAGTCGGCTCGGCAGGCCGGTTTGGTGCCCCTAAAGGTGAGGATTTCGAACCGAGGCCTAGCCCTCAAGGGATTTCGACTAGGTGATCGTGGATGCAATCATTGATCGTCATCCCGATTCACACCGAGCACCTCGGATGCTCCTGATGCCTCAAGCGCGACCGATGAACCCGGCAACTCAGCCATCGGCAGCTCACGCTGGTTCCTGAGATTCTCGATGCGCTGCAATGGCT
>CAZVDW010000801.1:0-8463 GCA_964625645.1 uncultured Rhodospirillaceae bacterium | reverse complement strand
CGGCCTGGTGGAAGACCTTGGCATAGCCGATCAGGCCGTCGACATGGGGCTCGGCGAAAAAGTCCGCCGAGGGCGTCACCAGCAGAATGTCGGCGCCTTCCTGGTCGAGCGGAATCTTCACCGTCACCCCGGTCTCGTCCTCGATGTCCTCTTCCAGGCCCTCGAGGGTGTTGACCAGGGCGGGCCCAGGAATGCCCAGATTGTTGCCGATCGTATGAACCTTGGCGATGATCTCGTTGGCGTATTTCTGGCCCTTGCCGACATGGGCCATGATCTCGCGCGCCGCCATGGTGATCTCGGCGGTGTCGATGCCGTAGGGGCAGAACACCGAGCAGCGCCGGCATTCGGAGCATTGGTGGAAATACTTGTACCAGTCGTCGAGCACCTTCTCGCTCAGGTCGCGGGCGCCGACCAGCTTGGGGAACCATTTTCCGGCCAGGGTGAAATAGCGCCGGTAGACCTGGCGGAACAGGTCCTGGCGCGCCACCGGCATGTTCTTCGGGTCGCCCGTGCCGAGGAAATAGTGGCACTTATCGGTGCACGCCCCGCACTTGACGCAGGCATCCATGAACACGGGCAGGCTGCGGTACTTGCCCAGCAGCTCGGCCATCTTGTCGATCGCCTTCTCCTGCCAGTCATCGACCAGCTCGCCGGGAAAGCCCAGGGCTTCCTGGTGGCCGGCATTGGCGACGAAGGGGCTCGAATGGTCCATGGCGCCGTCCTCGAGCGCCGGAATCTCGAAGCTCTCGCGCAGGCTCGGGGTGTCGAATTCGGCTGGCTTGGCCATCGCGCTCAGTCCTTGCGCTCGCCTTGCAGGACCGCCGCCCAATGGGCGAGATGGCGGCGGCTGCGCGAATCGTCGACCTGGTTGCGCGTCGGGCTGAAGAACACCCCCGGCGCATGCAGCAGCTTGCTGAAGGGAAAGACGATCATCAGCGCCGCCGCCAGGGCGAGATGAACCAGCAGCATCGGGTCCGTCGGCAATGGTTGCCAGTCGAATCGCATGAGCCCGAGAAAGAATGCCTTGACGCCGATGATGTCGGTGCGCAGGGCAAGCCCGCTAAGCGCGATCCCGCCCAACAGCGCCAGCATCAGATGATCCGACGGCCCGCTGATATAGCGGATACGCTCGACCAGCAGCCGGCGCGCCCACAGCCCGCCGAGGGCGGCGACCATGATCCAGGCCGCGACTATGCCCCAAGGCTGCACGGCGACGATCGGCGACCACACCGGCTCGCTGACATAGCGCCCGTGCCGCAGCAGCGCCAAGAGCAGCGCCGCGTGGAAGGCGATGCCGAAGGCCCAGGTCCATTTGTTGGCCCGGAACAGGCTGTGAAAGAGGAACAGCTCGCGGCACATACGCCAGACCACGCCGCGGCGCGTCAGCGGCGCCGGCATGGTGGGGATCTTCAGCGGTGCCGGCGTCGTCGCGTATTGATGCAGCTTCTTCGCCAGTCCGGCGATCAGGACCGCGGCAGCGACATAGTAGAGCAGCGCGAAGACGACCGTCGCAAAGCCCATTCAGGTGTCCCTTTCAGGGCGCCGCGGCGCGGCCATACCCGCTGAGCCTAGACGCAGCCCGTCGGCTTGGGCAGCCCGGCGATCTTGCAGGCCTGCTTGGCGGGACCGTAGGGAAACAGCTCGTAGAGGTACTTGTTGTTGCCCTTCTCGGGGCCGAACTTCTTCTTGATCGCCTTGACCAGCACGCGGATCGCCGGTGCGATCTGGTACTCGTCGTAATAGTCGCGCAGGAAAGTGACGACTTCCCAATGCTCGTCGGTCATCTCGATCTCTTCGGCCTCGGCGATCAGGCCGGCGAGCTCCTTGGACCAGATATCGACATCGAAAATGTAGCCTTCCTCGTCATGCTCGATGGCCGAGCCGTTGTACTGATAGGTCATATCGTCGCACCTTCTGGGGAATCCGATCGTCGGCCCGAATCTCACAATCCACGTCGATTTTTCGAAATTTTATCACCCGTCCTTGGAAATATCCAGAAACCGCGTGTGGAATTGTCGCTGCGCGCCCTAGAAGTGGATGTGGCTGGAGGCGTTGAGGGTCTCGCGGCCGTCGCGCCAATCCTCAATGTGGTACTTGGTGAAGGGCAGCCCGGTAAGCTCGAAAAAGCGCGGCCAGCCGATGCGATCGATCCATTCGCCCATGCGCTCCCAGGCGCGCCCGTCGTCCTTGTAGACGCGCAGGATGGTCTTCACCACCGCCGTCACCTCGGGCCAGCGCGGCGGGTTGTTGGGCAGGCCGGCGGCGACCAGCTTGTGGAAGGTCGGCTTGCTGCGCGTGCTCGAATGCTTGCCGCCGACCCAGATCGCCAGCTTAGAATGCTCCGGGTCGTTGATCTGCATCGGCGGACAGGGCGGATAGCAGGCGCCGCAGCAGACGCATTTCGCCTCGTCGACCTCGAGCGAGGGCTTGCCGTTGACCATGGCCGGGCGGATCGCCGCCACCGGGCAGCGCGCGACCACGGCCGGGCGCTCGCAGACATTGGCCACCAGGTCGTGGTCGATCTTCGGCGGCTTGGTGTGCTGGATATTGATCGAGATGTCGCCCTGGCCGCCGCAATTGATCTGGCAGCACGAAGTGGTGATCTTGACCCGGTTGGGCATCTCCTCGCGCCGGAACTGCCCGTAAAGCTCGTCCATCAGCGACTTGACCACGCCCGAGGCGTCGGTGGCCGGGATGTCGCAATGGAGCCAGCCCTGGGTGTGCGAGATCATCGAGATCGAATTGCCCGTGCCGCCGACGGGAAAGCCCGCGCTTTCCAGCTTGTCGACCAGTGGCGCCACCTTGGCGGCCGCGCTGACCATGAATTCGATGTTCGAGCGCGCCGTGAAGCGCACATGGCTCTCGGCGTATTCGTCGGCGATGTCGCACAGCAGATAGATCGTCTGCACGTCGAGCTGGCGCTGCGTGCCCGCTTTCACGGTCCAGACCTCGTCGCCGGAGTGGGCGACATGGTGGAGCACCCCGGGGCGCGGCCGGTCGTGCCAGTGCCAGTTGCCGAGATTCTTGCGCATCAGCGGGTGCATCAGCGGCAGCGGGTCGGGCACCCCGGTCTCGTCGGGCATGCGCGGCTTGGCCTTGTCGCTCATGATGCTTCCTCCTCGCGCGCGGCCTTGCGCTGCTCCCAGCGCTCGACTTCCTCGGCCCAGCCGTCGAGGCGCACATAGGATGAGGTGCGCGGGTGGTTGACCATATTGGGATCGGCCTCCAGGCCCATCTCGTCGAGGAAGTTGACCAAGCCGATGCGCAGGATCATCTCGCCGATACGCTCGTGCTCGAGGGCGTTATCGGCGAAGAACTCGAGCACTGCCTCGCCCAGCTCGACCAGGGCCTGGTAATCCTCTTCCGTCTCCATCTTCATGAAGGGCACGATCACCGTGCCCATGAGGTCGCCGACCTTGAGCGAGCGCTTGCCGCCGAGCAGGATGGTGACGCCGCGCTGCTTGCCGGGCGACAGCGCCTTGGTCAGCACGTTTATGCAATGCATGCAGCGCACGCAGCTGCGGTTGTCGATCTCCAGGGTGTCGTCATCGGCCAAGCTCAAGGCTCGCGTGGGGCACATGTTGACGACCTGGTCGTTGATCTCCTTGCGGCCGCGCTCGGCGACATAGGCCTTGACCTGCTCCTGATCGGCCTGGATGTCGTCGCGCCAGGTGCCGATGACGGCGAAGTCGGAGCGCTGGATGGCGTTGACGCAGTCATTGGCGCAGCCGGAAAACTTGAACTTGAACTTGTATGGCAGGGCCGGGCGGTGGATGTGGTCGACCAGGGTGTTGATCACTAGGCGATGGGCTTTCTGCTCGTCGTAGCAGGACTGCTCGCAGCGCGCCGCGCCGACACAGCTCATGGCCGTGCGCATGGCCGGGCCGGCACCGCCGAGGTCGAAGCCGTATTGGTTGAACTCGTCGAAGGCCTTTTGCACGTTCTCGGTGGTGGCGCCCTGGAACATGATGTCGCCGCTCTGGCCGTGCAGGGCGATCAGGCCGGAGCCGTGCTTTTCCCAGATCTCGCAGAGCTTGCGCAGCGTCGCCGTGTCGTAATGCATGCCCGCTGGCGGCATCACGCGCAGGGTGTGGAACTCGGCCGATTCGGGATAGTCCTCGGCGACTTCCGAGAAGCGCGGGATGACACCGCCGCCATAGCCGCGCACGCCGATCGTGCCGCCTTTCCAATAGCCTTTGCGGGTCTCGTAGGAATGTTCGAGCTGGCCGAGCAGATCCTTCATCATCGGCGCGTAGGGCTTGTCCGTGGCGCTGGCCAGCCGCTTGAGCCCGCTGACGAAGCTCGGCCAGGGCCCGCTCTCCAGCTCGTCGAGCATAGGCGTTTGCGGCAGATCCGATGGCTCTTGTTCTTCGCTCATGACCTTTTCCCGTATCGCCACGTCCGGCGACGATCCTAGAGCATATACTACGGCCGATGCCAGGGAGGGCTGAGGATGAGTGTCTATGAGGCGGTAACCGACCTCGATCGCATCGAGGCGCCATGGGGCAGGCAGGTGACGCTGCAGGCGCTCGTCTACCAGGGCGGCATGGCCGGCTTGCGCCTGCGCATCAAGGAGGGCAGCCGTTTCACCGATCTCGAGCTCGATCCCGCGTCCGCCAAGCGCATCGCCCGCGGCCTGCTCGACTGGGCAGACGGTTGACAGAGGCGCGGCGGGAAGGCGAAAAGCGGATGCCGACATACGAACAGGGAATGCCGCCATGAGCGAAATACTCATCGAGGACGTCGACGTGACCGGGCTGCAGCGCATGATCGCGGGACGCCAGGCGCTGGTGATCGACGTGCGCGAAAGCAACGAATACGAAGACGAGCATATTCCGGGCACGCTGTTGTTGCCGCTTTCGTTCATGGAGGCGGAGCAGTTTCCTCTGATCACCGAGCCAAGGGTGATCACGGTCTGCCAGGTGGGCAAGCGCTCGATTGCCGCCGCCAAACAACTCGTCAAAGCCGGCATCCCCGGCGTTGCCAGCCTTGCCGGCGGTATCGACGCCTGGAGCGAGGCGGGTCTTGAGCTGGAAGGCGTCAAGCACGAATAGCGCGGCGCCGCCGTTGCGACCATGTCGCCAGCGAAGAAACCGAGGCCGAACCACTCTAACCGCTGTTACGCAGTCCCGCCGAAATGCCGTTTATGGTCAATTGGATGCCGCGCAGGACTTTCGGATTGTCGGCGTTTCGGCGATGCAATTTGAGCAGCTCCACCTGGATATGGTTGAGCGGGTCGAGATAGGGAAAGCGGTTCTCAATGGAGCGCTCGAGCAACGGGTTGCCTTGCAGCAATCTGTCGCTGCCGGTAATGCGTAGCAGAGCATCGATCGAGGCGGTCCATTCGCTGCGGATGCGGCCGAAGATTTCGCGGCGCAGGGTCTCGTCCTCGACCAGGCCGGCGTAACGCGAGGCGATGGCGATGGAGCTTTTCGCCAACACCATATCCATGTTCGAAAGCTGGGCGCGGAAGAACGGCCAGTCGGCATACATCGCCTGAAGCCGCGCCAGGCCGTCATCCGGGTTGCGCGCCAGCCAGGCCTCGACGGCCGCACCGAAACCGTACCAGCCGGGCAGCATGAGGCGGCACTGGGCCCAGCTGAAGACCCAGGGAATGGCCCGCAGATCGCCTATTCTGCTGGCCGTCTTCCGCGCTGCCGGGCGCGAGCCGATATTCAGGCCGGAAATCTCGCTGATCACGGTCGAGGCACGAAAATACGCTTCGAAGCCCTCCGTCTCGTAGACCAGGTGCCGATAGGCGGCATAGGCGAGATCGGAGAGTTGCGCCATGGTCTCGAGATAGCGCTCGTCGGGCTCGTCTTCAGCCGGTTGCAGCAGGCTGGCTTCCAGCGTCGCGGCGGCCAGGGCTTCGAGATTGCGCCGTCCGAGATCGGGGTTGGAATATTTGGACGAAATGATCTCGCCCTGTTCGGTTATGCGGATCTGGCCCTGCACGGCGCCCGTGGGTTGCGCCAGGATGGCTTCGTAGCTCGGGCCGCCGCCGCGACCCACCGTGCCGCCGCGACCATGAAACAGACGCAACCTGACACCGTGGCGCCGGAATATCCCGATCAGCCCGATCTCGGCCTTGTAGAGCTCCCAGCCGGACGTGACGTAGCCGCCATCCTTGTTGCTGTCGGAATAGCCGAGCATGACCTCCTGGACATCCCCGAGAGCGGCGACCAGCGCGCGGTAGGCGGGGACGGAGAGCAATTGCTCCATGACGGCACCACAGTTGCGCAGATCCTCGATCGTCTCGAACAGCGGCACGATGTTGATGGCGCTCGTGCCCTCGGGCTGGACAAGGCCGACCTGCTTCAGCAGCACGGCCAGTTCCAGCAGGTCCGATACGGCCGTGGTATTCGAGACGATCGAAGTCCGGATCGCGCGTGGCCCGAATACCTTGTGGGCATGGGCCGCCGCGCGGAAGACGGCAATTTCGCTTTCCGCCTCGTCGCTGTAGGCCCAAAGCGGGCGTAGCAGGGCCCGTGGCGTTTGCAGTTCGCGGACCAGCAAATCGCGGCGCTGCATCTCGTCCAAGCCGCCATAGCCGCTACCCGGCGCCACGGCCTCGAACAATTCGGCGATGGTGCGCTCGTGGACGACCGAATTCTGGCGCAGGTCGAGACTGGCGAGATGAAACCCGAAACAGTCGACGGCGCGGGAAAGATGCCGCAGCCGCCCCTCGGTCAGAGCGGCGGACTTGTTTGCCGCCAGCGAATCGCGAATGACATCGAGATCGGCGAGCAGCTCGGCCGGCGAAGCGTAAGGCTCGGCATCGCCGACCGGGTGACGCGAGGGCGCCGAGGCACCGAGTTTCACGGATGTCGCTGCCAGGCGGGCATAGAGGCCGCTGATGGCCCGGCGGTAGGGCTCGAGCTTGCGGTGTGGCGAGGCATCGGGCGATGTCTCGGCCAGGGCCAGCAATTCGGCGGAAACCGAGACCACGCGCGATGACAGAGAAAGGTCGCCGCCCAGTTCGTGAAGCTCGTTGAGATAGAACTCGAAAGCTCTCGTGGCCTGCACCTCCAAGGTTTCGTGCAGCACGGCGGCGGTCACGAACGGATTGCCGTCGCGGTCGCCGCCGATCCAGCTGCCGATGCGCAGGAACGAGGGCATCGCTGTGCCGGCGCCCTCGGGGTCGAGCAGCGACAGCCGATCCTCGAGCGCGGCATGAAATCTCGGCAACTCGCGAAGAAACGTGTGGTCGTAGTATGAGAGGCCGTTTTCGACTTCGTCGCGCACGGTCATCTTCGCCTGCCGCAACAGGTTGGTCTGCCAGACTGCGAGCACGGCGCGGCGCAATCGCGCATCGATACCCGCCAATTCCTCAGGCGTCCAGTCGCCGCGGTCGCGCTTGTCGAGTTGCGCCGCTATCTCCATCTCGTGCCGCATGGTGCTCTTGCGGCGAACTTCCGTCGGATGGGCGGTGAGCACGGGACTTACCAGTGCGTCGGCAAAGAACTCGCGGATTGCCAAGGGCGAGATGCCGGCGGCGCCGGCGCGCGCGAGCGTATTGGCGATGGTGCCGGCGCGCGGTGCGTCGCCGACGATGTCATGGGCCCGGGTGCGGCGGATATGGTGCTCGTCCTCGGCAATATTGGCGAGGTGGGAGAAATAGCTGAAGGCGCGCACCACCTGCACCGCCTGCTCCGGGGTCAGGGCATTGAGATACGCTTCGAGCTCGTGCTTGGCGTCTTCGTCCTCGTCGCGGTAGAAGCGGATCGAGGTTTGGCGGATATTCTCGACAAGGTCGAAAACCTCGTCGCCTTCCTGCTCGCGCACGCAGTCCCCCAACAGACGCCCCAACAGGCGGATGCCTTCGCGCAGCGGCTGGTCCTTGTCGCCGGATTCAAGAGGCACGGGTTTTCGTCCTTCGAGTCAGATAGGCCATCGGCAGAGTATGGCGGCTTTACCGCCCCCCGCAATCGCCTGGCTCGCCGCACAAGTCGGTAATGGCGCCAGGGCCGGCGTTTGCTATGCTGCGCCGATGGACGGAAAACAGACGCTGGCGCTGTTGCGCGACGATCCGGGGGCGGTATCCGGGCTTGCCGAGCCGGCGCTGACGGCGCTGTTGGAGCATGCCGAGCCGGGCGCATTGCTGGTCGCCGCGGCGGCGCTGCGCGATGCCGGGCATGGCCGGCTGGTGTCCTATTCGCGTAAGGTGTTCGTGCCGCTGACGCGGCTGTGCCGGAATTCCTGCCATTACTGCACTTTCGCGCAGCCAGCGCGCCCGGGGGAGCGCGCCTATCTCTCGCCCGACGAGGTCTTGGCGATTGCCCGCGCCGGCGAGGCCCAAGGCTGCAAGGAAGTGTTGTTCACCCTCGGCGACAAGCCCGAGCTGCGCTATGCCGCGGCGCGCCGGGCGCTGGCCGAGCTCGGCCACGAGACCACGGTCGCCTATCTCGCCGAGATGTGCGCCCTGGTGCTCAGCGAGACGACGTTGCTGCCGCATGTGAATCC
>CAZVDW010000800.1:0-1853 GCA_964625645.1 uncultured Rhodospirillaceae bacterium | reverse complement strand
GTCGGGGCGAAAGCTGATGCTGGTGCCGCGCCGGTTCTGCACCGCGCCGACTTTTTCCAGCCGGCCTTGCGGCTCGCCCCGGCGATAGGTCTGGCGCCAGAGGTTGCGGTCGCGGGCCACTTCCACCGTCAGCGTCTCGGCCAGGGCATTGACCACCGACAAGCCCACGCCATGCAAGCCGCCGGCCGTCTCGTAGGACTTGCCCGAGAACTTGCCACCGGAATGCAAGGTGGTGAGAATCACCTCGAGGGCCGATTTCTTCTTGAATTTGGGATGCGGGTCGACCGGGATGCCGCGGCCGTTGTCGCGCACCGTGACCGTGCCGTCGGCAGCCAGTTCAAGGTCGATGGCGTTGGCCTGACCGGCCACCGCTTCGTCCATGGCATTGTCCAGCAGCTCCGCCACCAGATGGTGCATGGCGGCCTCGTCGGTGCCGCCGATATACATGCCGGGCCGGCGGCGAACCGGCTCGAGGCCCTCGAGAACCTCGATATCGTTGGCGGTATAGGCTGTCGCGGAAGTGCTCGCCGCGTCGAAAAGGTCTGGCATTCTGGTCTCGCTGGCCCGTCTTGGCGTCTCGGACGATACCAATCATATGGTATTCGGCGAGCATTTCAAAACAACATGTAGTGTGATCAACGGAAGCGGCGGGTATTCGTCAGCGCGCCCCGGGTTTATCGATGTGAACCGGCGGTGGCGGTGGCGGGACGGCGCCCGGCAGCGGTGTCGGGGTTACCGGCACGGCCGTATCCCGCGCGAGATTGCCGTCGTCGATGGCGCCGCCGGCGCCGTCTCCGCCTTCGGCGTGGTCGGCATCGAGCTCACTTTCGTCGGGAATCGTGCCAAGTCCGGGATCCGGCGGCACGATAAGGCCGGCTTGCACGATTGCCGGCTGGCCGCGCGTGGGGCCGACCACCGCGGTCTGGCCGGGGCTTGCCAAAACCGGGTCGCCGCCAAAAGGCGCGACAATCACCTGGCCTTCGAGCACCGCGACGGTGGTGCGACCGCTTTGCGCCACGCTAACCACGAAGTCCGTGCCGCGAATGCCGATCACGGCGACCGGGGTTTCGATCACCACCTGTTCCGGTGGCAACTTGCCACTGATGAAGCGCATGGTGCCGACGGCGATGCCGAGCACGAACTCGCCCGTCCCCTGGTCGGGATCGTAGATCAGGCGGTCGAGCACGATCATCGAGCTGGCGCCGACTCGCAGGTCGCTATCGTCGAGAAAACGGATTCGGGTGGAAGCTTGCGCCAGAGTCTGCACCAGCTCGTCGGACACGACATCGCCGCCAAGGCCGAGAAGGTCTGCCTGGCCGCCGGGCGGGGTGCCATAGGCGTCGCGGTTGAGCTCGATGACCGAGCCGATGGCGGGCTGGGCAGAGGCTGGCGCCCCGAGCAGGCCCACAAGGGTTGTCGCGATTACCGCCGCGCCACACTTCCATGCACGCATGGCCATCTTGAACTCCCGATCACGGAACATGCCGGAGTATAGCAGCAATCGCCGCAACAGGCATACGGCAACGGCCCGCTTCCCGGTCGGGAAGCGGGCCGTGCTTGCTTGCGGTCGTTGCAGTCAGACCGAGTAGTAGAGGTCGAACTCGATCGGGTGCGGCGCCATTTCGAAAGCCTGGACCTCTTCCCATTTGAGGTCGATATAGCCTTCAATCTGGCTGGCACTGAAGACGTCGCCGGCGGTGAGGAAATCGCTGTCGGCGGCCAGCGCGTCGAGCGCTTCGCGCAAGCTGCCGCACACCGTCGGCACGCCCTGCAGCTCTTCCGGCGGCAGGTCGTAGAGGTTCTTGTCCATCGCCTCGCCCGGGTCGATGCGGTTGCGGATGCCGTCGATGCCG
>CAZVDW010000799.1:0-6541 GCA_964625645.1 uncultured Rhodospirillaceae bacterium | reverse complement strand
GCTTTCCCGAGGTCGATTTCCGGCCTGAGCCGAACCTTGTATTCGCCGACTCCACAGGGCAAATCGTGACGGCGGGCGGCACCACATCCTGGCACGACCTCGCCATTCACATCATCGCGCGCCATTGCAGCCCCGGCGAGGCCCTGCGCATCGCCAAGATCTACCTGCTGAAGCTGCACGGCGAAGGACAGCGCCCCTATACCAAGCTGGTACGCCGGCAGCCGCATGCGGATTCGGCGGTGCGCCAGGCCGAGGCCTGGCTGGCGGAGAACTTTCGCGAGGAGAACGCCGTGGCGGGCGTCGTCAAAGTCTGCGGCATTGCCGAGCGCAGTCTCAAGCGGCGCTTCACGAGCCTGGACAAACACGAACGGCGCTTCGTCAGTCAAATCCAGGGCCGCACCTATGCCAAGGTGTTCGGCTTGGCCGAGCGCTTCGTCAATGCCAAGGTGCTGGAGGTCAGCCGCGACCACTGGTTCGGCGACCAGACCGCGCTCGAGGCCCTTGTCCGTTTCAGTGACGAAGAGCTCAAGCACCAGGCGTTGTTCCGGCGTATCGACAGCATGATCGAGGACGTTCTGCCGTCGGGCTACCGTTTCGCCTTCGACGCCGATGACGTCGCCCGCACGGTTCTCGACAAGGGCACCTGGGCGGTGCTCGGCCTGACGCTCGACATCGAGCTGTTCACCCAGCTCCACTATCGTCAGAGCATCGAGAGCGACGAGGCGCTGTCGCCCCTGTTTCGCGATGTCTTCCTCTATCACTGGAAGGAGGAAAGCCAGCACGCGATTCTCGACGAGCTGGAATGGCTGCGCCACGACGCCACGCTCAGCGACGCCGAGCGCGAACAGGGCGTCGCCGAGTTCATCGAGCTGGTGATCGCCGTCGACGAGATCCTCCAGGTACAGGCGGAGGCTGACGTCCAGTACTTCGCGGCGAATTGCGGACGCACGATCTGCGAGGCCGAGGCGATGATGGTCGGCGCCGGCTTTCTCGAAGCCTATCGCTGGCAGTACATCCACTCAGGCGCCCAGCATCCGCGCTTTGCAAATGTTCTGGGCAGCTTGATCACAAAGGAACAGGGCCGTCGCATCGAGGCGGCGCTGACCGCCCTGACCTGACGTCAATACCGAGGACGGTGGCCCACCGGGCCACCGTCCCTCCCTTTCTCGGTCAACGCCCTGGCGGGAAGTCCGCCTTTGCCGTCGCCTTTGCCAGGGGCTCGCCATTCTCGGCGATCGCCTGCACGGTAAATTCATAGGTGTGGGTGTTGCCCGGCGGGCAGGGCCCCTTATAGGTGAAGGTCTCGTAGTCACCTTCGGAAATCGTGCCATCGCCGGTGTTGGGTGCTGTGCCACCGCCATGGTTGAAGGGCTTGAAGTCCAGGTCCACCAGCTTGACCTTGAAACGCGCGGTGCCTTCCGGCACATGCGACAGCGCGATTTCCGGCGGCACCTTGGTACAGCGCTCGATGCCGTCCTAGGCGAAGGCGATGGCGAAATCCTCGGCACTCGCGGCGGCAGCGCAGAGCACGCCTGCAACAGCTGTCAGGGCTGCCAGTTTCATTGTGCATGTCCAGTCGTTGGAAGGCCGATACGGCACGATTAGCCCACTATAGCTACTGTCGAACCGCGACGCAACGTTTGACGCTGGGCCCGGCGACGGTCATCATCTGCACATTGCATACACGATGAATGGGAGGAACGAATCTCATGGGACGTTTTCGCAAAATCGTTGTCAGCACTGCGCTGGGCATTGCCATGGCGGCGTTCGGGCAAAACGCCAACGCCGTCGAGGTCAATGAGACCGGCACCTTCAAGGCGAGTGCCGACGAGGTCTGGGCTGTCGTCAAGCAGTTCGGCGACATTCACAAATGGCATCCGTGGTTTGCCGATACCACGACCTTCGGAGCCGATGGCGTGTTCTACCGCCGCATCGTGACGCCGGACGGCGGCTGGGCGCTGGAGACCCTCGACGAATATTCCTGGGCCGACAAGTCGATCACCTACAGCGTCGTCGGCGGCGTCTTCCCGATTGCCAATTATACCTCCACCCTCACGGTGAGCAGCGCGGGAAGCGGCTCGACCATGAACTGGGCCTCGAGCTTCGATGCCGTGGGCATGCCCGGTGCCGACGTCCAGCAACTCATCATCGATGCCTACCAGGCCGGTTTCCAGGCCGTCGCGGCAGCTACCGGCGAATAGCCGCGGGAGAGAACTGAAAAGGCCCCGCTTCGGCGGGGCTTTTCTTTCGCCGCCTGAGCCGATCACCCCTTGCGCTCAGCGGCGCGTTTCGGGTATGGGCGGTTCGCATTCCGCGCGCGAACGGGAGGTATGTCCATGGCTACGGCAAGTGACGCAGAGGCTGAGACCGTCCGCACAGGCTCGTTCAGTTACATGGCTGTGTCGTCGCAGCCCTCGCTTTTTCGCAATGGCAAGGTGCTCACACGGCGCGACCGCGATGGCAGCGATGCCAGCTGGCAGGGCGTCGATCTGGAAGCACGGCAAATGCCGATTCACGACGCCCGCCGCCTGGCGGGATCGGATCGCTGCACGCTTGCCAATCATGGCTTCGAGTTGCTGGCGCGGCCCCTGGCAAACCCGGACATCGACTTTTTCGACCTCGACCAGGTGGTGCGCGGCTACTACCCGCAATGCGCCGGGATCGTGCGCGAGGCGAGCGGCGCCAGCGTCGTCGTGGCCTTCGATCACAACGTGCGCTCGGCCGCCGGCAAGCAGAGCAAGCGCCGCATCGAGGGGGGTCAGCAGGTGCAGGGCCCGGCGCATGTGGTGCACGGCGACTACACCATCACCAGCGCGGGCCAGCGGCTACGGGATCTGACCAGGCCGCCGACCGCCAACGACACCCTGCGCAAATACCTCTCGGAGGGAGAGGCATTGCTCGACGAGGCCGCGGTGGAGAGGGCGCTCGATAGTGGCCGTTTCGCCATCATCAACCTCTGGCGCAATATCGCCCATGAGCCCGTCGCCACCGATCCGATGGCATTGTGCGATGCGGCCAGCGTGCGTCCCGAGGACCTGGTGGTTTTCGAAATCCACTACAGCGACCGTATCGGCGAGAACTATTTCGCAAAACATTCCGGCGGCCACGAGTGGTACACCTATCCGGCCCTGACCCGCGACGAGGCGCTGCTGATCAAGCAATGGGATTCAGCCGGCGAGCTGGCGCGGTCGAACGGCGCCAAGGCGGACGCGGTCGGCCCGGACGCCCCTTGCACGTTCAGCTTTCACAGCGCCTTCGAGGACACCGCCATGCCGCCGGATGCGCCGGACCGCTGGAGCCTCGAGGTCCGCTGCGCGGCACTCTACGACTGATGCCAAGACTGGCTGTTAAAGACCCATGTTGACGCAATTGAAAGCCAACAACCGCGCCTGGGCCGAGCGCATGGTCGCGGCCGACAGCGGTTTCTTCAAGCGCCTCGAACGCCAGCAGGCGCCGGAATACCTCTGGATCGGCTGCGCCGACAGCCGGGTCCCCGCCAACGAGATCGTCGGCCTCGATCCGGGCGAGCTGTTCGTGCACCGCAATGTTGCCAACCTGGCCCCGCCGCAGGACGCCAATTACCTGTCCGTGTTGCAGTTCGCGGTCGAGGTCATAAAGGTCAGTCACATCATGGTGGTCGGGCATTACGGCTGTGGCGGCGTCGCAGCCGCCGTTGACGGCAAGCGGCGTGGCCTGGTGGATCACTGGTTGCACCCCATTCGTGAGGTCAGCGACGCGCACCAGGCGGAGCTCGATGCCATTGCCGACCCGCACGCCCGCCTGGACCGCCTCTGCGAGCTCAATGTCAAGCGTCAGGTCCGCAACGTCGCTTCCGACGTCTTTGTGCAGGAGGCCTGGGCGCGAAACCAGGACCTGCACGTCCACGGCTGGGTCTATTCCCTCGCCGACGGCCTGGTCACCGACCTCAACGTCACGGCCAGCCGGCCGTAGACGCTATTCCCCGCCGCGCCGCAACGAGGCGGCGGTGCTGGGCCGGGCCTGGATAGCCTCGTGCCAGCGCTTGAGATTGGCGCAGCGCTCCGGGATGGGGATGCCGGCAAAGGCGGTGAAATCGATCACGCAGAAGGTGGAAATGTCGGCCACGGTATAGCGTGGGCCGACGAGATAGTCGCGGTCCTCCAGCCGGGCATCGAACTTGTCGAAGAAGAGATCGAGATTGGTCCGGCCGCGCTCGACCAGCGCCGGAATCTGCGGCAGCGGCACATGGCGGCCGGGCAGCCCGCGGTCGGCAAACTCGGGCATGCTGTTGCGGAACACATCGGCCGTCGGCAGCATGCCCTGTTCACAGGCCCGGTGCTCCCACATCTCCACCATCGCCGCTTCCAACGGGTCTGTGCCCATGAGGGGCGGCTCGGGGTGGGCGCTTTCAAGATAGCGGCAGATGGCCATCGCCTCGCCAAGCTGGCTGCCGTCATCGAGCTCGAGCATCGGCACCAGGGCCTCGGGATAGGCGCGAATGTAGTCGTCCGACAGCCTGATGCCCTCGCCGCCGACATCCGCGATGGGCATCTCGATGCCCTTCTCAAGCAGGAATATCCGCACCCGGCGCGGGTTGGGTGCCGGCGACCAGTCATAAAGCTTCATCACGTCCCCTCCATTCCCCTGCACGATCTTACGCTGCTTCTTCGCTGCGTTGCTCGAGCAAGGCGTGGCTCAAATTATCGAACGGCGGCACGACGATCGACGGTCGGTCGGTGATCGGCGCGACGGCCGCAGGCGCGATCGCTGCGGGCTCGCCGCCGTACTCGCCGCTGGCGTCGTCATCGTTTGGGATATAGAGCCTCAATCTGCCGCACCGTGGGCCTTCAATACCTCGATGACATCCCGGTGCTTTTTCCGGGTCGCGGCCTCGAGAGCGTTGCCGGCCGGGAATTTGGTTTGCTCGTTCGCCGATACGACCACATAGCTCCAATAATGGGCGCGTTTGCCGACCTCGGCCCCATGGTCCAGCAGGGCGGCGACCATGTCCGCGTGGCCCAGCCCTGCGGCCACCACCAGAAGCGGCGCGAACGCGTCGGTACAGTGGCCCAACCCCATTTTCTCGAACAGGCTCGACTCGCAGCGGTGCACCGCGTTCGCATCACCGCCTTGCGCCAACAAAGCCGTTAATTGCGCCAAATCGTCCGCCAGAATAGACTCGAAGAGTTGTTTTTTTTGGGATTTCGCTCCCGGCCATATCAAGCCCCCTCGACAACATGCAATATCGTCGGGTGATACTCGTCGCCGTGGCCGGCGGCGATGGCGGCTTCGAGCATGCGCGCGGCGGTCTCGGCGCCGGGCACGGCGACGCCGCCGTCGGCCGCGAGAGCCAAGGCATAGCGCAGATCTTCGAGGGCGTAGCTGGCGGAAAACGCGCGCTCCGGGAAGTGGCCCGGCAGCAGCGCCTTCATGCCGTGATTGCGCAGCGCGAAGCTGTCGGCCGAGCCCGTCGCCAGGGTCTCGAACAAACGCTCGCCATCGACGCCGGCGCGGCGCGCGATGGTCAGCGCTTCCGACAGCGCCACCATGGTCTGGAACAGCACCATGTTGTTCATCAGCTTGGCCACCTGGCCGGCGCCGATGCCGCCGCAATGGCTGATGTCGCTGGCGAAACAGGCGAGATGGGGGCGGATGCGCGCGAGCACGGCATCGTCCGCGCCGACCATGACGGCAAGGGTGCCCGCCTCGGCCGCCGCGCGCGTGCGCGCCACGGGCGTATCCGCGTAATCCACGCCTTTGGCCGCGAAGCGCGCCGCGAGATCACGAGTCAAGGAGACCGGCACGGTACTGGTATCCACCACCACAGCGCCCTCGCGCACCTCTGCCAGCAGTTCGGCGCCGACCGCTTCCAGCTCGGCCTGTCCGGGCAGCGACAGGAAGATCACGTCCGCTCCCGCCGCCACCTCGGCGATGCCTGCGGCGGTGCGCGCGCCGGCCTCGGCAAGCCGGGCCAGAGGCTCCTCGCGGATATCGTAGGCAAAGACCGGCAGATCCGACTTGGCCGCCAAGTTGCGGCACATGGGCTCGCCCATGACGCCGAGACCGATGAAGCCGAGCGCGCCCGCCATCAGCCGTTCCCGCGCGCGAAGTCGGCCGCCTCTTCGCCGGCGATGCGCCCGAACACCGAGCCCGAGGTCAGCCCCGTGCCGCCCGGGTAGTTGAAATAGAACAGCTCGCCGACCAGCTCGCCCGCGGCATAGAGGCCGGGAATGGTGCCGTGGTCGGTTTCGGCCACGGCGCAGCGCGGCGTGATGGCGATGCCGCCGAAGGTGAAGGTGACGCCGCAGGTCACCGCATAGGCGCTGTAGGGTGGCGTATCGAGCGCGTTGGCCCAATTGCTCTTGGGCAACGCCAGGCCATCGGTACAACGGCCGTCCTTGACCGTCGGGTCGAAGGCGATGTCGTCACGTACCGCGGCGTTGAAGCCGGCCACTGTCTCGAGGAAGCCCTGTTCGTTCACGCCTTCGAGCCGCGGCGCCAGCTCTTCCAGCGTATCGGCGCTGACCTTGGTGACCTCGCGAATGCGGTATTCGTCGCGCAG
>CAZVDW010000798.1:0-3026 GCA_964625645.1 uncultured Rhodospirillaceae bacterium | reverse complement strand
CGGCTTCACGCCCGACGAAGCCGACATGCTGCGCCGCGCCATGGCAACTTTCCGCAAGACCGGCCTGGTACACGAGTTCCACGAGAAGCTGGTCGGCGGCATGACCGCCAACGGCTATCCGCGCGACTTCGCCGAGCGCTGCTTCAAGCAGATCGAGGGCTTCGGCGAATACGGCTTTCCGGAATCCCATGCCGCCAGCTTCGCCCTGCTGGTCTACGTCTCGGCCTGGCTCAAATGCCATTATCCCGCCGTCTTCGCCGCCGCCATCCTCAACAGCCAGCCCATGGGCTTCTACGCCCCGGCGCAGCTGGTGCGCGACGCCCGCGAGCACGGCGTCAGCGTGCGCCCGCCCGACATCAATGCCAGCGACTGGGACTGCACGCTGGAGCCGGAGACCGCAAGCGCCGACGGTGTCGCGCTACGCCTGGGCTTGCGCCGCATCAAGGGCCTGGCGGAAGACGATGGCGCGCGCCTGGTGGCGTTGCGTGGCGAAGGCTATGGCAGCATTCGCGAGCTCTGGCGACGCTCGGGCCTGCCGGCCGCGGTGCTCTCCCGCCTCGCCGAGGCCGATGCTTTCGGCTCGCTCGACCTGACGCGGCGTCAGGCGCTCTGGGCGGTCAAGGGGTTGGGGCCGCCGCCATTGCCGCTGTTCGCTGCCGCCGAGGCCCGCCACGGTGACGGCGTTGCCGGCTTCGAGCCGGCCGTGGCCTTGCCTGTCGCCGGGCTCGGCGAGGAGGTCAGCGACGACTACCGCTTTCTCAGACTATCCCTGAAAGCCCATCCCCTGGCGCTGCTACGCCAGACACTCGGCGAGCGCGGCATCGTTCGCGCTGAGCAGCTGGCCAAGCTGGCCAACGGCAAGCGTGTCTCGGTCGCCGGCCTGGTGCTGGTGCGCCAGCGCCCCGGCACCGCCAAGGGCGTGATCTTCGCCACCCTCGAGGACGAGACCGGGGTTGCCAACATCATCGTCTGGCCGCCGGTCTTCGAGCGCTATCGCCGCACCGTGCTGGGCTCGCGCCTGCTCGCCGTCGAGGGCACCTTGCAGCGCGAGGGCCTGGTCATCCATGTTATCGCCAGAAGTGTGAGCGACCTCTCGCCCCTGCTCGACCACCTCGCCGACAGCACCCCGCTGCCCGTCGCCTCGCGGGATTTTCGCTAAGCCCTACGCCTAAAAACATGAACCAGCACCATCCCGGCAACAAAGCCGCCGATATGGGCGAAGACGGCGACGCCGCTCGCCTCCGACGACGTCGTGACGGCGCTGAACAGTTGCACGACGATCCAGAAGCCGAGCACGAGAGCGGCCGGCAGGCGCACCGTCTGGATGAAGAAGCCGAGGAAGATGAGTACCAGGACGCGCGAGCGCGGGTGCAGCACCAGATAGGCGCCGAGCACGCCCGAGATGGCGCCGCTGGCACCGATGGTGGGGATCTCCGATGCTGGCTCGGCGATGCCATGCGCCAGTATCGCCAGGATACCGCAGACGAGGTAGAAGACGATAAAGCGGCCATGGCCCATGGCGTCTTCGACATTGTTCCCGAACAGCCACAGGTACAGCATGTTGCCGAGCAGATGCAGCCAGCCGCCATGCAGGAACATGGAGCTGAAGACGGTCGCCCAGGCCGGTAAGGCGCCGAGTGCGTCGGGCAGCTCGGCGTCGCCCAGCAAGACGGCCGGGATGGCGCCGAAGCGATAGACGATCTCCATCGCCAGGCGCGGCTCGGCCGTGAGCTGGACGAGAAAGACCCCGCTGCAGGCAACGATCAGCGCAATCGTGATGACAGGGATAGAGCTCGTCGGATTGTCGTCGTGCAGCGGGATCACCGCGCAAACGCGCGCTTCAGTGCCGCCCCGGCCAGATCGATGCCGCGGCGCGATTCGTCAAGCAAGGCCGGCGCCTGAAAGATGGCATGACACATGCCCGGTAGCGGCACATGTTCCACCGCCACACCGGCCTCGGCAAGCCGTGTCGCATAGGCTTCGCCCTCGCTGTACAAGGGGTCGATCGTCGAGGCGAGGATCATGGTCGGCGGCAGTCCCGCCAGATCGGGCGCGCGCAACGGCGCGCAGCGCCAGTCCACCCGCTCCGCCGCCTTGGGCACATAGGCCTGCCAGAAATAGGCCATGCGCTCGACCGTCAGCATCGGGCCTTCGGCGTGCTCGAGGCATGACGGCGTATCGAGCGCGCTGTCGAGCACCGGATAGATGAGCAGTTGGAAGGCAAGCTCCGGCCCGCCCTTGGCCTTGGCCATAAGAGCGCTGACGGCGGCCAGATTGCCGCCGGCGCTGTCGCCGGCAACGGCCAGGCGCGAGCCGTCGCCGCCGTAACGCCCGGCGTTCCCGGCCAGCCAGCAGAGCGCCGCATAGCAGTCCTCGACCGCGGCGGGGAAGGGGTTCTCCGGCGCCAGGCGATATTCCACCGATATGCTGATGCAGCCGGCGGCGTTGGTCAGGGCGCGCACACCCTTGTCGTGGCTGTCGCGGTCGCCCAGCACCCAGCCGCCGCCATGGAAATAGATCACCACGGGCAGGTTCTCTCCTGGCACCGCATAGAGGCGGGCGGGCAGCGCGCCGGCAGGGCCGGGGATCTCGAAATTGAGCAGCCGCTCGACATGCTCTTGCGAGCCGTAATAGCGTTGCGCCCTATCGACCGTGATATGGCGGGCTTCGGCCAACGGCACGGTGGTCTGGTCGGGATAGCCGGCCGCTTCGAGCGTGGCCAGCAGCTCGACCAGTTGCGGATGCAGACTCAACCTTTCCTCCCCTGTTCGCTGTTGCGAAAAGGCTATAGACTCCGCGCCCGCCGCGCCAGAGAAAGAGGAAACGGATGACCGCTGGCAAGACCACAGCCGATTGGCAGGCCGCCGCTACAGCCGAGCTCAAGGGGCGCGCGCTCGACGACCTGACTTGGCGCACGCCGGAAGGCATCGATGTCAAGCCGCTCTACACGGCGGACGACCTCGACGGCCTCGCCCATTTGGACACCATGCCGGGTTCCGCGCCATACGTGCGCGGGCCGCGCGCCA
>CAZVDW010000797.1:0-4070 GCA_964625645.1 uncultured Rhodospirillaceae bacterium | reverse complement strand
GTCTGGGGCGGCATGAGCGGTATCGTCCGCGTCGCCTGAGCCCGCTATACTGTCAGCCAAAAGGAACATCGACTATGAGACTGCTGTCTTTGCTGATCGCCGCCGCGATCGCCGCCCAGGCATCCACCGTTTTCGCCCAGAACAAGCCTGAGGCAGTGGTCTACAAGGATCCCTATTGCGGCTGCTGCGCCGGCTATGCGGCGCATTTGCAGGCGGCAGGCTACACCGTCACGGTGCGCGATCACGACGACATGGCAGCGGTCAAGCGCCGCCTCGGCGTGCCGCAATCCCTGGAATCCTGCCACACCGTGCTGATCGACGGCTATGTCGTGGAAGGGCATGTGCCGCTGACCACGCTGGCAAGGCTGTTGGAGGAGCGTCCCGACCTGATCGGCATCGCGCTTCCCGGCATGCCCGTCGGCACCCCCGGCATGGAGGGGCCCAAGAGCGAGCCCTTCGTCACCCTCGGCTTCGACGAGGACGGTATCGCCATCTACCAGGTGGAGTAGAGAACGCCCCGGTCAGCGCGTCTGCGCGGCGATAAAAGCCTTCACCCTGGGCGCGATCTCGTCGCGCCAGCGGCGGCCGTTGAAGATGCCGTAATGGCCGACGCCTTTCTGCTCGTAATGCAGCTTGCGCGATTCCGCCAGACCGCTGCATAGCGCCTGCGCGGCGCGGGTCTGGCCAAGCCCCGAGATGTCGTCGAGCTCGCCCTCGACGGTCAGCAGCGCCGTCTCGGTGATCGCCGCCGGCGCGATGGCGCGGCCGCGCGAGACCATCTCGCCTTTCGGCAGGGCGTGCTCCTGGAACACGGTCGCCACGGTCTGCAGATAGAACTCGGCGGTCAGATCCATGACCGCGCGGTATTCCTCGTAGAAGGCCTGCTTGGCCTGGGCGCTTTCGCCGTCACCCTGGACCAGATGGCGGAAGATATCGTGATGGGCGTCCAGGTGCCGCTCGAGGTTCATGCTCATGAAGCCCGCGAGCTGGAGAAAGCCCGGATAGACCCGGCGCATGGCGCCGCGGTTGGGCCAGGGCACGCGCACCACGACATTGCGCTCGAACCAGGCCAGCGGCGCCGATTCGGCATAGGTGTTGACCTCGGTCGGATTGATGCGGGTGTCGATGGGGCCACCCATCAGCGTCATCGAGGCGGGGGCGCAAGGGTGCTTGTCGGCCGCCATCAGCGACACCGCGGCCAGCACCGGCACCGAGGGCTGGCAGACCGCCATGACATGGGCGCCCGGCCCGAGCTGGCCGAGAAAGTCGATCAGGGTATCGATGTAGTCGTCGAGGTCGAACGTGCCGCGCGACAGCGGCACGTCGCGGGCGTCGATCCAGTCGGTGATATAGACCTCGTGATCCGGCACCATGGCGCGCACCGTGCCGCGCAACAAGGTGGCGAAATGGCCCGACATGGGCGCCACCAACAGCAAGCGCGGATGCCTGCCCGGGGCCACGCCCTGACGCGCGAAATGGCGCAATTCGCAAAAATCGGTGCGTTGCACCACCTCCTCTTCGAGCGCAACCCTGCGGCCGTCGATCTCGGTTTCCGCGATAGCGAAGTGGGGCTTGCCGTAACGCCGGGTGGTGTGCTCGAAAAGCTCCAGACCCGCCGCCAGGGCGCGCGTCGCAGGCAGGTTCGCGACCGGATTGAGGGGGTGGCGGATCAGGGCCCGCGTCTGATCGGCGGCGAAGCGTGCCGGCGCCAGGGCCGCACGCTGCATTTCATAGAGGTGATAGAGCACGCTTTCTCCGCTGGCCAAGGTCCGCTCGCACACACTATGCGCAGCGCCAGCTGCGCGGGTCCAGTTCTATTGTGCGCCGCAATATCGAAAAAGCGGTTTGGAATCAGACCTCGGCGACGGCCAGAAGCTTGGTCATGTACCATTCCTCGTCGCTATCCCGCGATGCGTCATGGACGAAGCCCTGCTTGGCATAGAAGCCCTTGCCGCGCTCGTTGCGATTGTGAACGGTGACGAAATAGCGCCGCCCGCCGCAGGCCGCGAGCTGCATCTCGGCATGGCTCAAGAGGCGCCGGCCGACGCCGCGCCCCCAGACCCGGGGATGGATGTAGAGGCGGAACAGCTCCGGCCCGGCGCCGCGGTCGCCGAACTGGCAGAAGCCGAGCACGCGGCCATCGAGAACGGCAACGATAAAAGTGGCGCGATGGTTGGCCAGGCTGGCGCGCAGGGAAACGCGGCTATAGGCGCTGGCAAGGAACGAATCCATCGATTCCTTGGAAAAAATCTCGTGATAGGCGCCATGCCAGCTCGCCCGCGCAACCTCCTGGATGCCGGCGATATCGCCGCGCTGGCCGGGGCGGACAGTGTAGTACAAGGGCTTTTGCAGGTTCTCGGAGTGTTCCACGCAGACCTCGTTGGTTGGCGCCTAGGCACGCCATAGATATAGCGCTTCGCGTCCCCGAAAGCGATGCCTGAGCCGACGCGAATGTGACAGGAATCACGAAACCTCCTAGGCTGGCGCCATGTCCTACCGAAGCCTGCGCGACTTCATCAGCCATCTCGAAGCCTGCGGCGAGCTGCAGCGGGTGACGGCGCCCGTCTCGCCGAAGCTGGAAATGACCGAGATTCAGACGCGTCTGCTCGCCGAGGGCGGCCCGGCGGCGCTTTTCGAATCGCCCGTGCGCGACGACGGCACGCCCTATGGCGTGCCCGTGCTCACCAACCTGTTCGGCACCGTGCGCCGTGTCGCCATGGGCATGGGGCGCGAGCCGGAAGAGCTGCGCGCCGTCGGCGAGACCCTCGCTTTCCTGCGCCAGCCCGAGCCGCCGGGCGGCTGGCGCGACGCCATGGAGATGATGCCGCTGGTCAAGACCGCCATGGCCATGCGCCCGCGGACGTTACGCGACGGCCCGGTGCACGAGGTGGTGCTCGAAGGCGACGACATCGACCTCGGCGCCCTGCCCATCCAGACCTGTTGGCCGGGCGAGCCGGCACCGCTCATCACCTGGCCGGTGGTGGTCACCCAGGGCCCGGGCGACGACCGCGGCGATGCCGCCAATCTCGGCGTCTACCGCATGCAGGTGGAGGGCCGCGACCGCACCCTGATGCGCTGGCTGCGCCACCGTGGCGGCGCCCAGCATCACGCCCGCTGGAAGGCCGAGAAGCGGGAGCCCCTGCCGGTGGCGGTGGTCATCGGCGCCGATCCGGCAACCCTGCTCGCCGCCGTCACGCCGGTGCCCGATACCCTGTCGGAATACCAGTTCGCCGGCCTCCTGCGCGGCAAGCGCAGCGATCTGGTCGCCTGCCGCAGCATCCCGCTGGCGGTGCCGGCCGAGGCCGAGATCGTGCTCGAAGGCCATGTCGCCCTCGACGACATGGGCGCCGAGGGCCCTTACGGCGACCACACCGGCTATTACAACGCGGTCGAGAGCTTTCCGCGCTTTCGCATCAGCGCCATCACGCGCCGCCGCGAGCCGCTCTACCTCTCGACCTTCACCGGCCGGCCGCCGGACGAGCCGAGCGTGCTCGGCGAAGCGCTCAACGAGCTTTTCATCCCGCTTTTGCAGCAGCAGTTCCCCGAGATCGTCGATTTCTGGCTGCCGCCCGAGGGCTGCAGCTACCGCATCGCCGTGGTCTCGATGCGCAAGGCCTATCCCGGCCACGCCAAGCGCATCATGATGGCGGTGTGGTCGTATCTCAGGCAGTTCCTATATACAAAACTGGTGATTGTCGTGGATGACGATATCGATGCGCGCGACTGGAAGGACGTGATGTGGGCCATGGCGACCCGCATGGATCCCGCGCGCGACATCACCCTGATCGAGGACACGCCCATCGACTATCTCGATTTCGCCAGCCCGGCCTCCGGTTTGGGCGGCAAGGCGGGCTTCGACGCCACCAACAAGATGGCGCCCGAGACGACGCGCGAATGGGGCCGTAAATTGCAGATGGCCGAGGACATCGTGGCTCAGGTCAGCGAGCGCTGGTCCGACTACGGCCTGCCCGGTAGCGGCAAGCCCATATGGCGATGACCCTCCTCAGCCGCCTGCTCGCCGCCGCCCTGCTCGCCACCATCGCGCTGGCCGGCGCCCGCGCCGACGATAT
>CAZVDW010000796.1:0-2434 GCA_964625645.1 uncultured Rhodospirillaceae bacterium | reverse complement strand
TGCATACCGTGGACGCGGAGCTGGTCGTCGACCACAGCGCCGGGCCCGGGGCCCATGCGGCAGGTGCTTACGGGGTGGAAGCCGGTCTCGGCCTTTTCGCGCAGGAAGGTTTCGATCTCGTCGTCGCTGCGGACAGCCGTGCCGGGGATCAGCTCCTCGCCGCGATAGCGGTCCATGGGTCCGGCCTCGATGATGCCGCGCATGATCTTGAAGCCTTCGACCATGGCCTGGGTGTCGGTGGCGGTATCGAGGAAATTGAAGCGGATGGCGGGCTGTTCGGCAGGATTGCCTGAGCGGATGTGGATCGAGCCGACGCTTTCGGGGCGCAGCTGGAAGCACACCGCCGCCATGCCCGGGAACGGATGCGTCTTGCGCCGCTTGAGGTCGCCGACCGAATAGGGAATCAACTGAATTTGCACGTCCGGCGTCGCCAGCTCCGGCCGGGTCTTGACCCAGGCTCCCATGCAGGACGACGGCAGGCTGAGAAAGCCGCCGCCGGTCGCGGCATATCTGAGGATCTGGCCGAACAATCTCAGGCCGCGCGCGGTGCCGTTATACGAGGCTTTGGGGTCGCTGACCTTCCATTGGCCGCGCGACAGCATGTGGTCCTGGAAATTCTCGCCGACGCCCGGCAGGTCGTGATTGACCGCGATGCCGTGCTCCTGCAGCAGCTCGGGGCGGCCGATGCCCGACAGCTCCAGGATTTGCGGCGAGCCGATGGCGCCGGCGGAAAGCACTACCTCTTTGGCGCAGCGTGCCTCGACGATATCGCCGCCTTTCTCGTAGACAATGCCGAGGCAACGCTTGCCATCCAATATAAGGCGATGGGTTGCGGCCTCGGTGACGATGCGCAAGTTGGGGCGGCGCCTGGCGGGGCGCAGGTAGGACGCTGCGGTGCTCATGCGGCGGCCGCCCTTTATGGTCGCCTGGAGCTTGGCGATGCCTTCCTGGTCGGGGCCGTTATAGTCGGGGTTGCGGCTGATGCCGAGCGATTCCGCCGCCGCGAACAGGCCGTCATAGAGCGGGAAGTTGCCCGGCACCTCGGTGATGCCGAGAGGCCCGTCCCTGCCGCGCGCCGCGCCGTCGCCCTGGTCGTAGCCTTCCATGCGGCGGAACACTGGTTCCACGTCCTGCCAGCCCCAGCCGCGATTGCCCTGCTGTGCCCAGGTGTCGTAGTCCAGCGTCTGGCCGCGCACGTAGAGCAGGCCGTTGAGCGAGCTCGAGCCGCCCAGCATCTTGCCGCGCGGCACCGGAATGACGCGGTCGGCGGTGCCCGGCTCGGGCTCGGAGCGGTAGCGCCAGTTGACGCCGGGCCGGTCGATGAACAGCCCGAAGCTCGCCGGCATGCGGGCGTAGGGATGCTCGGCCTTGCCGGCCTCGACCAGCAGCACCGAGGTGCCCGGGTCTTCGGTGAGGCGACAGGCCAGCGCCGCGCCGGCCGAGCCGCCGCCGACGATGATGTAGTCCGCCTGCATCGGACCCGTCCTATTCCGCCGCTTGCCCCAGGCCGGCGTCGCGCAGCACGTCCGCGTAGCCGCGGCGGACGTCGTCGTCGCTGGCGTTGGCGGCGAGGTCGAGGACCTTGGAGATGGTCGGCGCCGCCTCGCCGCCGGTCACCCGCTTGACCGGCTGGTCGAGCAGGTCGAAGAAGCGGCGCTGCAGCTCGTCGGCGATGCCGCCGCCGAAGGAGGTGCCCTGGGTGCCCTGCTCGACGATGACCACGGCGCCGGTCTTGGCCAGGCTGGCGCCGATGCACTCCCAGTCGATGCCGGCGCGGTCGAGGCTGCGCAAATCGATGACCTCGGCCGCCACACCCATCTCGTCGGCGATGTCGACACAGGGTTGCACCATGGCGAGCGCTGCCAGCACCGTGAAGTCCCTGCCCTCGCGCACCACCTTGGCCTTGCCGAGGGGGATGTAATAATCGAGGTCGTCCTTCGGCGCCGGACCCTTGGCGGTGTAGAGGTCGAGATGCTCGATCACCAGCACCGGGTCCTCGCAGGCCAGGGCGCTGTTCATCAACCCGACATAGTCGAAGGGCGTGGACGGTGCGACGATGCGCCAGCCCGGAAACAGGGCGTAGAGCCCGGCCGGGTCCATGGAATGCTGCGAGCCGTAGCCGGACTTCGCCGCGACCTTGCCGCGGGCGACCAGCGGCACCGGCATGTCGCCGCCGAACATGTGGCGCATCTTGGCGATCTGGTTGAACAGCTGGTCGGCGGCGACAAAGCAGAAATCCGCATACATCAGCTCTATGACGGGACGGAACTTGCCGTCCGCGGCGACACCGCCGGCGACGCCGCAAAAGCCGTTTTCGGTGATCGGCGTGCTGACGATGCGCCCGGGAAAGCGCTCGGGCAGGCCGCGCGTGGCGCCGTTGGTGCCGCCGCGCAGGCGGCTGACATCCTCGCCGAGCACGAAAATCCGCTCGTCC
>CAZVDW010000795.1:0-8136 GCA_964625645.1 uncultured Rhodospirillaceae bacterium | reverse complement strand
ACACCCTTCTGATCGGCAAGAGGTTTCGCCAGGTCGATCGAGGCGTTGACCAACCCCAGCGCATCCAGCTCTTCGAACGACATCTCAAGCCCGCCGGCCTCAATGCGGGCCAGATCCAACAGCTGATCGATCAGCTCAAGCAGATGCGCGCCACTGGAAAGGATGTGATCGACCTGTTCGCCCTGTTCCTCGGTTAGCTGTTCCTTCTCAAGTCCCAGCAATTGCCCGAAACCCAGAATCGCGTTCAACGGCGTTCGCAACTCGTGACTCATTGCCGAGAGGAACTCGCTTTTCGTGCGATTGGCTTCTTCCGCCTCGACCCGCGCCATTTCCTCGTCGTCGCGCGCCTGCCGCAAGGCCTCGGCCATCGTGATCCGCGTGTCGATCTCGTCCTTGAGCTCGCGGATCAGGGCCTGATTTTCGTGGTTCAGCGTCAAGGACGTTGTCAGGATCCGGCTTTGCTGCCGCGTCGTGAACAGCAGCACCAGCGTGTAGCTGACCGAGAGAATCGCGACCATCACGTCAGGCAGCTCGCCGCGCAGCGCGAAATATGCCGTCCACAGACCCATCATCGGCACGATAAAGAGGAGGTAGATGCGGTAGACGGGCGACAGGCTTGCCCCGCCGCCGGCGGCAAAGGCCATCAGGATCAGCCCCAGCCCGAGTTGCTCGTGGACGCCAAGCCGATCGAAAAAGAGGTGGGCGACCGCCCCCCATCCAACGCCTGTCAGTGCCATCAGCACGGCGTATCCGCGTAGCCAAGACGTGGAGCCAAGCCCGGCCTGATCGAAACGCCAAAAGGCGATAACGACCAGCACACGACCGCCGACCAAAGCGAGCATTAGCGTGGCCCAGGGCGTCGCTCCCGAAACCGGTGCCGGCCAGGAGACGAGCGACCAGACCAAGGCAACGCCCAGCACCTGCATGGCGGCGACCACCGGCGTCGCGGCGAAAAGCTGCCGCATCTGGTCTGCCAAGACCGCCTGATTGGTCGCGGCATAGCCTGCAGGGTCGATGGAATTCTGACGTCGCACGGAATCGATTACCGAATGAGGCGGCCCCGAGACCCGAGCCTTGTTCAGGCCCGTCTCGCGACTGGCGATGTCAATGATTTAGGGCGTATGATCGCAATGGAAACATTGGCCGCCGGAAGAATTCGGGCCCGGCGGGGCTCTGGCTCAAGGTCAGTTAGCGTCGCTCGGCCGCCAGCATGGCACCGTCCAGCCTGTCGTGCCCTCGGGCAGATTGTAGCTCGGTGCGCCGGTGCGCCCGCCGGGAGACGTGGCGGCGGCGCCGTTCGAGGTCAGGCTGCCTGCCTGCAAATTGCAGGTGCCCATGCTGCCGTCGCCAAAATCGAGTTGGCCGCCCTGGCCGGCCTGCCGCGCCTCCAACGCCTTCTGCATGCGTTCGATGGCGACCCGGCCTTCGCCCTCGTCCGCCTGTGCGACGGGAGCCAAGACTGTTGCCAGCAATACCAGTGCCAATCCGCGATATCTCATCCTGCCCTCCGGAATGCCGCCAGGGCGGCGGCTTCTTTGCGCAGTTCGCCCTTGATGATCTTACCATTGGCGTTGCGTGGCAAGGCCTGCGTCACGATCGTATAGGATTCCGGCACTTTGTAGTCCGCCAGGCGCTGGCCGCAAAACGTTGTCAGCACATCGGGAAGATCCTCGCCGTCGCCAACGACAAACGCGTGCACCCGCTCGCCAAGCACCTCATCGGGGCGTCCGACCACGGCGCATTCGACCACGCCCGGGTGCTGCGAGAGGATATTCTCGACCTCGGCCGAGAAGACCTTGTAACCGCCGCGGTTGATCATGTCCTTCGCCCTGTCGAGGATCCGCAGATAGCCATCATCGGTAAAGCAACCGATATCGCCGGAATGCCAGTAGCCGCCGCTGAACTCCGTGGCATCGGCTTGATCGTTGCGCCAATAACCGGCAACCACCATGGGCCCGGCGATCCAGATCTCGCCTGTCTCGCCAATGGCCAGCTCACGCCCCGCCTCATCCACCACCATGACGTCGGCACAAGGCAGCGGCCGGCCAACGGTGTGCTTGTGGGTGGCGACCTTGCCGAGCGGCAGCATGGTCGCCGGAGAGGTGGTTTCGGTGGCACCATAGGCATTGCGCAAGGTGAGCGCCGGCAGGCGCCGCGCCAACTCGTCGATGGTCGCCTCGGGCATCGGCGCGCCGCCAAAGCCGCCGACCCGCAGGCTGGACAGATCGCGACCGTCGAAGCTCTCGTCCATAAGCATCAGCTTGTACATGGCCGGCACCATGACCGCGTGGCTGATCCGTTCCTCGGCAATGAGAGCCAACGCCGCGCGGGCCTTGAATTCGCGCATGATCACCACGCAACCACCGCAGGCCACGAGCGTCAGAAATTGCGCCACGAGCCCCGTGACATGGGTGATCGGCACCGCCAACAGCGAGCTGTCGCCCGGGTGCAGGTCCATGCAATAGCGATAGTGCAGCACGGTATGGACGATATTGAAGTGGGTCAGCGTGGCGCCCTTCGGCCGCCCCGTCGTGCCCGAGGTGTACAGAATCGCGGCCGGCTGCTCCTCGTCCAGGGCCAGCCGTGGCGGTGGCGGCGCCTCTGCCAGCAAGCTCTCGAAGGCCTCGCAACCGGGCGCCTCGCCTTGCCAGGCAAAGACGCGGGTCAGCGCCGGCAGGCTGTCGCGCGTTGGCAAGCGTTCGGACAATGCCGCCTCGACCATCAGCACTTCGACCTCGGCGTGGCCGAGCATGTAGCCGAGCTCCTGGGTCTGCAGGCGATGGCCGAGAGGCACGGCGATGGCCCCGAGCCGCAGGCAAGCGAGCACGCTCAGCGGAAACTCGAGGCAATTCCCGGAATAGAGCGCCACCCTGTCGCCGACACCGACAGCGCATTGCGCGGCCAGATTGGCGGCAAGCGTGTCAACCAGCCGCTCAAGCTCGGCATAGCTGAGGCGCCTGCCTTCGAAGACCAGCGCCGGGTTGTCGGCGAAACGGGCGACGCTGTCGCGAAAGGCCGCATCGACATCATTGGCGCGCTCGACGAAACAGCGCACGACCCGGCCGCCGAAATGGCTCTCCCGCCGCAGCGGCATCGATAACTCGTCAGGCCAGACCACGGCTCATTCTTCGATCAGCGCCCAGGCGCGCTCGGCGTAGAGCCCGGTCAGCTCGCCATACTTGACGGCGTCGGCACTGCTGGCATTGCCGGCCAGGCCACGCGCGTAAACGCCATCCACGATCGCGGCGCTGCGGAACAGCGAAAACGCGACATGAAAAGTCGGGTCGAAAACCTCGCGGCCGACATGCCGGCAATAGGATTCCAGGTAGGCGTCACGACTGGGAATGCCGAGCTTCGCAAAATCGGCGCCCTTGAGC
The DNA here is from genome assembly GCA_964625645.1 of uncultured Rhodospirillaceae bacterium. Taxonomy (GTDB): domain Bacteria; phylum Pseudomonadota; class Alphaproteobacteria; order UBA7887; family UBA7887; genus UBA7887. The sequence goes on along the minus strand of CAZVDW010000795.1, from coordinate 4,759 downwards.
CCCTGGTGCCCTTCGTGGGGGCTGTAATAGGGCTGCAGGTTATAGCCGAAATCCGCCAGCGGGTGGCCCAGCGTCGCCAGCTCCCAGTCGAAGACGGCGATCACCTCGGGCTTGTCCGGGTGGATCATCAAGTTGCCGAGACGGTAGTCGCCGTGCACCACGCCGCTCTCGTCGTCCTCGGGCAGATGCTCGGGCAACCAGTCGATAAGCCGGTCCATGGCCGGGATGTCGCGCTGGGTCGAGGCCCGGTATTGCTTGGTCCAGCGCTTGAGCTGGCGCGCGAAGTAACTGCCCGGCCTGCCGAAGTCCGCCAGCCCCACGGCCTCGGGATCGACGGAATGCAGAATCGCCAGACAGCGGCTCATCTCCTCGTAGACCGCGCCGCGATCGGCGGGGCTCATGTCCTCCGGTATCATGGTGTGATAGACGCGCCCGCGCTTGCGCTCCATGACATAGAACGGCGTGCCGATCACCGCGTCGTCCTCGCACAAGAGGTACATCGCGGCCAGTGGCAGGCCGCTATCCGCCAGCGCCTTCTGCACCCGATATTCGCGTTCCACGGCGTGGGCCGAGGGCAGCAGCTCGCCCGGCGGCTTCTTGCGCAGCACGTAGTCCTCGCTGCCGAAGCTCAACACGAAGGTCGGATTGGACTGGCCGCCGTGAAATTGCTGGATCGTGAGCGGCTTCGTGGCGCCATCGACCTTGCCGCGCAGATACGAGGCCAGCGCCGCTTCATCGAATCGATGCGCGTCGCGTACCGGGATCAGCCCCGCATCGTCCGCCGTGCCACTCATATCGCCGCCCTTCTCGTCTCTTGGCGCCTTTGGGATACCAGATTGGGGTCAGCAGTGGTAGGTAGCCAGTACAACCCGACACCAAGGAGCGACTATGACCATCGTCCGCCATGCCATCGACTTCCCGGCCCTGCCCCAGAGCGCCCATGCCGCCCTCGTGGCGTTGGATACCACACTGCTCTCGGATGCCCTTGGCGGCACGGCAACGGCCGCGACCGCCCTGACGCCGCTGTCCTCGCGCGGACGCCTGGTCGGCCAGGCGCGCACGGCCTTCTGTCCCGGATCGGTGTTGCCGGCGATCGGCACCATAACCCTGGCCCGGCCAGGCGAAGTGCTGGTCATCGGCGGCGGCGGCGAGAGCTTCGCCAGCCTCGGCGGCATCATGGCCCGCGACGCGGTGCGTCAGAAACTGGCGGGGCTGGTCATCGACGGTCTGGTGCGCGATATCGCCGAGCTGCGCGCCATGCCCTTCCCGATCTTCTGCCGCGGCGCCACCCCGCACGGCGCCGGCGCCGATCCGCGCGGCGTCATCGACGGCCCGGTCAATCTGGGCGGCGCCTGGGTCAATCCCGGCGACGTCATCGTCGGCGACAATGACGGCATCGTGGTGATCGCTATCGACGCAGTTGACGACGTCATCGCCAAGGCCACGGCCAAGCGCGATGCCGAAGCGGGCTGGATCGCCGAGATCGAGGCCGGCAAGAGCCTGGCCGAGGTTCACGGCTTCAGCGTGCCCGAGCCCACTTAGAGCTCGATGCCTATGCTGTCGAGCGCGGTCTGCCACATGCTTTCGCGCTCGCCATCGAAGACGAAATCGGCCTCCGCCGGCATCACCAGCCAGTCGTCGCGGGCCAGCTCGCCGGCCAGCTGGCGCGGGCCCCAACCGGCATAGCCGAGGATCAGCATTGCCCGCTCCGGGCCTTGGTCCGTCACCAGCGCCGTGAGAAGGTCGAGATCGACGCTGTAGGCGAAGCCCGGCGTTACCCGCCCGGTATCGTCGCTGACGTAATCGTCGGAGTGCAGCACGAAGCCCCGTCCGGGCTCGACGGGACCGCCCGAATGCAGCGCTATCGGCGTGTCGCCGCCCCTCACACCAAGCCCGAATTGCTCGGCCACCGCATGCCCCGGCAAGTCGCCCAGGGGGCGGTTCAGGATCAACCCGAATGCCCCATGCTCATCGTGTTCGCAGATGAAAATAACGGTCTGCTGGAAGCGCGGATCGGGCATGGAAGGCGCCGCGACCAAAAGCTTTCCGGCAAGCCATCCCTGTTCCGGCCGCGCCCGTCCGTCACTGCCCGCGGGCAGCACCACGGCCAACAGCAAGATCATCAACAGCCGGCGCATCCGGCATCTCCCCATGCCATGAAAAGGGTCTCGCAGGTCGCCCTGCCAGCCCCTATGATCGCGCGCCTCGCTACCCGAAGGCAACCATGCACACATGAAGAAAGGAAACCCAATATGGCCAACCAGGGCGGCATAGCCGGCGAACAGCTGCGCTCGCTGATCGAACGCATCGAACGTTTGGAGGAAGAGCGCAAGGCCACCGCGGACGACATCCGGGACGTCTACGCGGAAGCCAAGGCGGCCGGCTTCGACGCCAAGGTCATGCGCCAGGTCGTGCGCCTGCGCAAGCTCGACAGCGCCGACCGGCAGGAGCAGGAAGCGCTGCTCGACCTCTACCGCCACGCGCTTGGCATGGAAGCTGGCTAGGGGATCGACCGAGACATTTGAATCCCTGCGGCGCACGCCGACCTTTCGGCTAAAACATTCAAATGTCTTGATAAGTTGATCCATCAACAAGAATGGCTAGAGGTTCGATATAATCGATCGAACTTCATAGACAACTCTGGCACGGGGCTTGCTTAAAGCTATGGAGCTCGGATTCGCCAAGGCTGGAGGCAACAATGCTCCATACCGCAAGAACCGTCATCAACAGGGCCTTTTGGCTTCTCATCCTGTGCCAGGCCATGTGGGCATTTCTTGCCATCGGACGGGTACTCGCTGCCGCCTAGGCAGTAAGTTCTGCCCCCCGGCGCGGCGATCATGACCGCGCCCCGCGAAACCGCACCGGCCTTGCTCGGAATCGGCCTGATCGCCCTGCTTTCGCTAAGTTGGGGGTTCCACTGGCCGATCTTGAAATTCGGCCTTGCCGAAATTCCACCGCTCAGCTTTCGCGGCATCGCCACGGCGCTCGGCGGCGCCGGCCTGCTGCTGATGGCCCGGCTGTCGGGCCGCCGGCTGTGGCCGAGCCGGCGCGAGCTGCCGATGCTGCTCTGCATGGCACTGGCGAATATCACCGCCTGGCAGCTGCTGAGCGCCTATGGCCTGACCCTGATGCCCGCCGGGCGCGCCATCATTCTCGCCTACACCATGCCGCTTTGGGCGATCCTGTTGAGCGCGCTCGTGCTCGGCGAAAGTATCGACCGCCGCCGCCTGCTCGGGCTTTTCCTCGGCCTGGCCGGCATGGCCATGCTTCTCGGCAACGAAATGCTGGGCATCGGGCGATCGCCCCTCGGCGCTTTGCTGGTTGTCATGGCGGCGCTGTCGTGGGCGGCCGGCACGGTCTTTACCAAAGGCTTCGCCTGGCAGCTCTCGCTAACCGCGATGGTCGGCTGGCAGCTGTTTATCGGCGCCATACCGATGATATTCGGGGCCGTGATTTTCGAGGCCGGAAATTGGGCCATGCCAGGCATCTGGTCGCTGCTTGCCTTGCTCTACACGATCATTATCGCGACGTTCATGGCAAACCTCGTGTGGTTTCGTATCTTACAGCTGTATCCAGCTGGAATTGCTTCTATTTCCACCCTTATGAATCCGGTGGTAGGCGTCGTCGCCAGCGCCCTGTTGCTTGACGAGCGCCTGGGCCCGACGGAGATCGCAGCCCTGACCCTGGTGGTCGGCGCCCTGGCGACCGTGCACCGCAAACGGGATGCTGCATAGCTCCCCTTCGCGTTGTCTCAACAAAGCCGCGCATGCTACGTTCCCAAGGAACAATAATGCGGTCGCAAGCCGCGGTCGCCTGCTGGGGAGGTACAGCGCGAATCATGACAGATACCGTCAAATATACGCTGCCTGAGGATCGGATTCCGAAGGCCTGGTACAACATCAACGCCGACCTGCCGGAGCCTCTGCCGCCAGTGCTGCATCCCGGCACCGGACAGCCCATCGGCCCGGACGATCTGGCGCCACTTTTTCCCATGGCCCTGATCGGCCAGGAAGTCTCGGCCGAGCGCGAGATCGAGATCCCCGGGCCGGTGCGCGATATCTATCGCCAATGGCGCCCGAGCCCGCTCTATCGCGCCCGCCAGCTCGAGCGCGCGCTCGATACGCCGGCCAAGATCTACTACAAATACGAAGGCGTCAGCCCGACCGGCAGCCACAAGCCCAACACGGCCGTGGCCCAGGCCTTCTACAACAAGGAAGCCGGCACCAAGAAGATCACCACCGAGACCGGCGCCGGCCAATGGGGCTCGTCGCTGGCCTTCGCCGGCCAACTGTTCGGCATCGAGATCGACGTCTACATGGTCAAGGTGAGCTTCCAGCAGAAGCCCTACCGCAAGGCCTTGATGGAGACCTTCGGCGCGCGCTGCGTCGCCAGCCCGTCGGAAGAGACCCAGTCGGGCCGCGCCATCCTCGCCGAGCATCCGGATTCCACCGGCAGCCTCGGCATCGCCATTTCCGAGGCGGTCGAGATGGCGGCGCAGAACGACGACACCAAATATGCCCTCGGCAGCGTCCTCAATCACGTGCTGCTGCATCAGACCGTGGTCGGCCAGGAAGCCATCGAGCAGATGAACATGGCCGGCAACTACCCGGACATCATCGTCGGCTGCACCGGTGGCGGCAGCAATTTCGCCGGACTGGTCAACCCCTTCCTCGGCGAGCAACTGCGGGGCGGCCACCACGTGCGCGTGATTGCCGTGGAGCCTGCGGCCTGCCCCACACTGACCCGCGGCAAATATGCC
>CAZVDW010000794.1:0-5502 GCA_964625645.1 uncultured Rhodospirillaceae bacterium | reverse complement strand
CGACGGCGAATACGGCCTCATCAAGTGGAAGCAGCAGACCCAGTTCGGCGGCCGCCACTCCGAGCTCGCCTTCGGCAATCCGGACTTCGTCAAGCTGGCCGAGGCCTTCGGCATCTGGGGCCGGCGGCTCGACGGGCCGGGCCAGCTTGCCGGCGCCCTCGAAGAGGCTTTCGCGCAACCGGGCCCGGCGCTGATCGCGGCACCGGTGGACTATGCCGAGAACCAGCGCCTCACCGAGCGCCTCGGCAATCTCGTCTGTCCGATCTGATTACTCGGCAGCCTCTTGCGCCCGCCGCGCCTTGACCGCCTGGATCACCGGCCAGAAATCGTAGCCGACATAAACCTCGCTCTTGAACGTCGTGTAGCTACTGGATTCGATGGCCCGGTTGACTTCGCGAATGCGCGCCGGCGGCACCTTCAAGGTGACGATGTGGCCAAAGCTCATCATCTGCACCCAGCTCACCACCTCGATACCTTCCGGCGGGAACTTCTCGAAGAAGCCGTTCTTGCGCAAGTTCGCGCCCATTTCCGAGAGCGTGAGCTCCTGGGTATGCTTGAGAAAGATGGTCAGCAGAACCGTATCGGCGTCCGGCGCGATGGCCGAGGGATCCTCATCCGCCTGAACGGACTGGATGCAGCAGAAGAGGGTGAGAGCCGCTAGTATCCGAAGCAATGCCGGCATGGGACAAACCTCATTGTTTCGCCGCGAGATGCGTCTGGAACCAATCCAGGGTCAGCAGCATGGCATCCTCGAAATAGGCGCCATAGGGCGCGTAGTGGTCGCCGGGAAAAAGCTGATACGACGCCGGGGCATTGGCGCGGATGATTTCGTAGACCGCTTCGCCATTGGCCTTGGGGTCGAAATACTGATCGTCCGCGGCATCCATGATCAGAGTCGCCGCGCGCACCTTGCCGGCGAGGTCGAGCGGGCGGTGGGCGGCCATGCGGGCGAGATCGGGCGTGCCGGGAATGCGGCCGCGGCGGTCGGTGCCCGCGGGCAGCGGCACCAAGGCGCCGCGCGCCTTCTCGGTCGCCCGCGTCAGGCCGAGCACGGCCCGCGCCGGATCGCTGCTGACGCCCATGAAACCGACCTGCGCGACGACGGCCGCAATGCGCGGGTCGCGCGCCGCCGCCTCGATGGCATGACCGCCGCCATAGCTGGTGCCCCAGACGCCGACGCGGGCCGGGTCGATGCCGGGCTCGCCCATGAGATAAGCGACGGCGGCAAGCAGATCGGCGACCTGGTCCTGGGGATCGATGACCTCGCGCTCGACATAGGCGCGCACCGTGACGCTGCCGTCGGCGCCAGGTTGGGTCAAGGTCTCGGCCAGCACCAGGCGGCCCTCGCTGTCGCCCCAGCCGCGATAGTCGAAGGTCAGCACGACGAAGCCGGCTTCGGCGAAAATCGGCGCCTGGCCTTGGTTCAGGCTGCTGCGCAAGCCGCTCCAGCCGTTCGCCAGCACGATCGCCGGCGCCGCCGCCTCGAGCGTCCAGCCCTCCGGTGTCCAGAGGTCGCCGGCCAGGCGCACGCCCTGGCTCCATATGGTTACCGGGCGGCTATCCTGGGCCGCCGCCGATGTTGCCGCCAAGAGCAGCAGCGCGCCTGTCACCCACCTTGCGAAACCTTGCATGGTTGTCCTCCCTGGCGCGACAGTAAACCAAGTCATCGCTGGCGGCGAGACCTTTGCCCGCCTATGCTCCGCCGGCATCAAGGGGAGATCGAGGATGACGACGGCAGCCGCCTCGCCGCTGGTCCTGCACCGCGAATCGGTGCAGGCCGAGTGGCTCGACTACAACCAGCATATGAACGTCGCCTATTACGTGCTGGTCTTCGACCATGCCACCGACGCCCTGTGCAATCACATCGGCATCGGCTGGGACCACACCAAGGCGACCAGCGGCTCGATCTTCATCCTCGAAAGCCACATCGCCTATCTCCAGGAAGTGGTGCTCGACGACCCCCTGCGCTTCGCCAGCCACGTGCTCGACTTCGACGCCAGGCGCATCCACTTCGCCCACACCATGCATCACGAGACCAAGGGCTATCACGCGGCGACCATCGAGATCATGCAGCTCCATGTGAACCTCGAGACCCGCCGCGCCGCCGCCATGCCCGATGCCACGCTGCAGCGCCTGGCCGCGCTCAAGCAGGCGCATGCCGCCCTGCCCCGCCCAGCCGGCCTCAGCCGCAGCATGGGCTTGCGTGCCGGCAAGCTGACGTGACGACCGTCACACTGCCGGCAGCGGCGGCGTGCTATATTCTGGCCGTGAGAGGTTTGGATTTTCGGAGGCTGACATGACCGCGCCAATTTCAGGAGTGCCGCCGCTGCCGCTGCAAAACGCGTTGCGTGCCATCAACGAGGCCCACAAGACCGTGGCCGAGGTGGCGCAGAACGTGGCCGAGGGCGACACCGACAGCCTGGCCGAGGACCTCGTCACCCTGACCACCGCCGAGATCCAGGCCAAGGCCGCCATCGAGGTCGCCCGCACCGCGACGGAGATGGACCGCGAGGTCATCGATATTCTCGCCTGAACTCGGCTGGCTGGAATTGCTCATGGCGTCGCTCCAATTTGATTGTGGCGAGCGCTATCGGCCGTGTTGACGGTAATTATCTCGCTGATCTCAGCGCAGTAATTGAGTCTCGGTCTCGTGTCCCCGTAACTTCGCAAAGCCACAAGACGCCCCGATGGCGCATCGTTAGTCGCTCAATAGCCGAAACGCAGCCGGCCGTCCTCCAGTTCTTCGGCGATGATGTATTCGAGCTCTTTGATCTCGGCGTAAAGGATCGCGTTTACCTCCTCGAGGGTGGCACGCTCGTCGGTCAGCGCCAGGAGGTCGGCCTTGAAGGCTTCTTGAGCCTCGTTGGTCGAGAGGTCACCACCGAGGTCCTCGATCTCCTCGATGATCTCGTATATGCGGTCGTCATTGTGGCTGCTCTCTCTTTCGAGGTCTTGCTTCCGTTGGCTGAGCTCATGGATCCGCAGGCCGGCATGATAGGCCTCGAGAAAGGCGCGCTCGCCGGGGCCTGAGCAAACGCTTTCGTAGTCGTGCCCCGCGACCCCTTGGCGATAGCCGGAGCCCGGCCGGCAGTACTGCGCGAGGCCGCGGTTGCGGCCGTTGAGGTAAGCATCGAGGTTGGCCGCGATGCCGTATTCGGCGCAGGCCTCGCGATGCTCTTGCAGCGCGTCCAGGCTCTGGCCCGCCGCGCCGTCGCCAAAACCGATCCCATACCAGTCGCCAGTCCGGCATTCAGCCTCGGAAAGGCTGGCACAGGCCGACAGCAAGGCCAGCAAGGCAAAGCAAGGCAGGCTCAGGCGGATCGTCTTGTCACTCGCTGTTCGCATGCCGGATACTCGAAGCTTGGGCTCGGACGGGCGGCCGAACGATTGCATGGCGTAGCGGTCTTGCGGCTCGCTCTGCGACTCTTGCGATAGGCGGGCCAACGCCGGCGACGATGGCAACAGCCGGCATCGTTCGGAACAGCGATGGTCGGCAAAAAATGGCTCTCATTCGTGGATGCGCATCGAACCATATGCGTCGCGCCTGCAAAAGATATCAAGCCCGTATTTGACCGTGACTGGAGTTGCGGGGACACGAGGACTGGAGTTACGGGGACACGAGACTTATCTCGCCGATCTCGGCACGGCAATTGAGTCTCGTGTCCGCGTAACTCCCACGCCCGCAACTCCCCCGGGCAGATCGACTCGATGATCAACTTGATAACCTGAACACAAAAGTGAATCGACTACGTATCCTCTGAAATTGCTTTGAGATGTTTCCACGAGTCCGAATCGAGTCTAGCTCCAACTGCTTCGTAGGTCGCGAGCAATAGCGTCGCGATAAACCCTTCACCATCCGAAGGCATTCTCAAGGCGGCCTTGATTTCGGGGACTGTCTGCGAGGGTCGAGCAAGGCGGAAGCTTTCCGTCTGGACTATCTTTTCCCAACAAGACCGCATCCAGGAAGCAACTCGAGCACCAATTAAACTTCGGAATTGAGACTGCGTACCCGCTTCGAGAAACCGCAACCCCGCGACCCATGTCTCATAAGGCGTCAAATGCTCTTGCCCCATGAGCCTATGACAACTTTCAATTACAGCAGCACCACGCGATATTCTTTCATCTTCAGACATCATTGATTGTTCAAGCACCAGCCTACCAGGAAACCGCCGCGCAAACTGTTGATCCAGTGCGGGCCTCAGCCTCTGACCTGCAGCAGCCCTTCCCTCTATCGCTGCGACCAAGACAAAACTCACAATCGCGTACGCACCAAAACGTTCCGCGTCTGGGCCGAATGCGTCCCCGGTCGTTACGATATTCGGCATTTTCCCCCTACCAGGCGTGAACGGATCCACTATCTCACCCGGATGCTCCGCTAAGTAGACTGCACCCTCGACATATTGCATGTAGTGATCGCAAAATTGAGCCACATTTGAGCCGCGAACATCCGACTCAATTTGATGAAAACGCAGCGATACCTCCAAAGATGGAATTGGCCCCTGGATCAACCGATCGGACAAGTTTGCCGCTATCCCTATATCTACCCCCGCAGAGATTTCCGCCTCTGCCAACAAATACCAAGCGACATCAATGTGCCCTAATTGCCGTTCCAAAATGGCTGGCGATGGATCGATATTGCTGCACACACCGGCATCCATAGTGATTGGTTGGTCCTCGATTAATGTGGCCGTGCCCTCAACCTTGGCTCTCACCCATAAGATTGCGTGCCGAATAACATGATGACAAAATCCGCTCTGGAGCGAATCCTCGGGATCAATGTCCCCCAAGTCCGAAAGAGCTGCAGCGAAATGGCCCAATGCTTTATCAAAACCTCCACCGAGTAGCGCAACCACCCCCGCGTCAGCTCGAAGCCCAACGGCCAATGGCGAGTTTCCCTCAACACTTCCGATTTCTGCAGCTTGTTGCGCCTCAACGAACCATTCTTCCGATAAGGCCCATTGGCTACACTTAGCTGCATTGATCGCTGCCTCGCGTAATACTAACGCCCTATCAATTGGATTTCCTGAATTTGGATCATCTGCTATCTCTCTGTATATATCGAGTGCCGTGCTATGGTCCCCGCGGTTCCAATACACTTTTGCTCTCGCACGAGACAGGACGGGATCACCCCCCAAATCTACTGCTGCTTTGTCCAGAGTAGCAAGCGCCTCCTCATGATCATTCTCGTACTCATTCAACAATGCAGACTCCGCCGCCACGATTTGCAGCGAGAAATTTCGTAGCCCCCATGATCGCGTTGCGTCGTACATCTGCCGATATCGTCGAACGGTATCCGTGGAATCAAAATTCTGGTCATACTGCTCATGAACCCAGGGGCCATTCACAAGAAGCGAAAAATCGGACAACTGAGGATGCATCGGTGACAACCACAAATTTCGCTCGCCTTCGTCGACCGCCCCTAGCTCACTAACAATACGTTCAAGGGCACTGACCGAGTTGAGCCCCATAACGCCGAACCCAAACACTATTCCAAAGAAGCCT
>CAZVDW010000793.1:0-2003 GCA_964625645.1 uncultured Rhodospirillaceae bacterium | reverse complement strand
TCGAGGGTGACGAAGCGGCATTGTCCGACGAGGCCAAGCTGGGTCTGGAGCTGTTTACCGGCAAGGCCAATTGCATCGAGTGCCACAACGGCCCGATGCTGGGCGACGAGAAATACTACAATCTCGGCGTGCCGCGTCCCTTTGAGTGGGAAGAGACCGGCCTCAACACGATCACCTATCGTTTCGAGCTCTACGCCAAGGGCGTGCACGAAGATTACTATCGCGAGTTCAAGGACGATCTCGGGCTCTACTTCACCACCAAGCGTCCCAGCGACATGGGCAAGTTCCGCACCCAGCCCCTGCGCTACCTCGCTTATACGGCGCCGTACATGCATGCCGGCCAATTCTACACCTTGGAAGAGGTCATCGATTTCTACAACGACGGCGGCGGCGAAAACGAGTTCACCGAGCGCGTCGGCAACAAGACCCCGATCCTCAAGCCGCTCAACCTGAGCGACGAGGAGAAGGAGGCCCTGGTCATCTTCCTCGAGGAGATCAGCGGCGACGAGATCATCATGGCGGTGCCGAAGGTGCCGGGCTACGAGGCGATGCCGGATGTCGCCGGCCTCGGCCAGGCCGAAGCAAAGCGTATCGGGCTCGAGTTCTATCTCGCCGCCCAAGGGATTGAGTAGGGGGAAGCGTCATGAGCAGCATGAAGACGGACGCGCACGAACAATCGACACCGCCGGACAGCGGTTGCCTCAGTCGCCGGACCTTCCTTGTCGGCACCGGTGCCGCGGCGACCGGCACGGTAATGCTGACCGGTATCCCGGGGCTCGAGGGTAAGGCCTGGGCGGCCAGGCTGGCGCGCTATCCGCGCATCCTGATTGCCAATCTCGGCGAGCTTCAGGTGAACCGGCCGCAACGCTTCAAATATCCCGATGATGGCAAGAATACCAACAGCATGTTGGTCAAGCTAGGCCGGGAGGCGGGCGGCGGCATCGGCCCCGATCGCGACGTGGTCGCCTTCAACACGCTGTGCACCCACATGGGCGCCGACCTCGGGCGATACTACAAGGCCAGCGACACGGCGCTGGGCCCGTGCCCGTTCCATCAATCGGTTTTCGATCTGACCCGGCACGGCATCATCATCAGCGGCCACGCGACGGAGAGCCTGCCGCAGGTGCTGCTGGAGCTCGACGGCGACGAGATCTGGGCCGTCGGCATGGTCGGCCTGATTTATGGCCGTTACGACAACGTCGCGGCATAGAGGGGGATACCCGCCATGGCTACCACCACATCGACACCCTTCTATCAGCCCATCGACAGCGTCACCCTGCCGCCGACCGATGCCGAGGTGCTGACCACCTGTTGCGACTACTGCATCGTCGCCTGCGGCTACAAGATCTATCGCTGGCCGGCCGAGGGCCCGCATGGCGGTCCCGCCAAGGAGCAGAACGCGCTCAACCGCGATTATCCGTTGACGCCGCTGGCCGGCAACTGGCTCGGTCCGAACCAGTTCACCCAGGCGGGGCACAATGGCAAGCTGCACAACTTCGCCATCATCGCCGATGCCGACGCCGACGTGGTCAACGTGCGCGGCGGTCACAGCATCCGCGGTGGCTGCATCTCGCAGAAGGTCTACAGCCCGCGGCTGGCCACGCGCGACCGGCTGAAATATCCCCTGATCCGCGTCAACGACATCATGATGCCGGTAACCTGGGACTTCGCCCTCGACATCATGGCCGAGGTGTCCAAGCACGTTATCCGCCACCATGGCGAACATGCCTGGGCAATGAAGTATTACAGCTATCAGTTCTTCGAGAACACCTACGCGCTGACCAAGCTGGCCTTCCGCAGCATCAACACGCCGGCGGTGTCCCATCACGATCATCCCTCGATCGTCAATTCGGTGCCGGGCTGGACCGACATCGGCTACGACATCTTCAGCGCCTGCTATGAGGACTTCTCGCTCGCCGACTGCATCGTCTGCTCCGGCACGGACCCCTACGAGACCAAGACCGTGCTCTGGAACGAGTGGATCCTCAAGGGCATCGCCAAGA
>CAZVDW010000792.1:0-8531 GCA_964625645.1 uncultured Rhodospirillaceae bacterium | reverse complement strand
AGCCACGGCAACAGCAGCAACAAGCCAATAAGAATAAACAGGCCGTAACGCTCGAGCCGGGCCAAGGGACGCGCCAAGGGACGCGGCAGCAGGCCGACGGCTACGCGGCCGCCATCGAGAGGTGGGATCGGCAGCATATTGAATACCGCCAATATCACATTGATGACCATGGCGTTGGCGAGATTCCGCATGACCCATTCGAGCTGCTCAGCGTCGACGGCAAGCAGGCCACGCAACAGAATCGCCGCCAACAGCGCCAGACCCAGATTGATTCCCGGCCCGGCAAGCGCCACCAGCACCATATCCCGCCGGGGCTTGCCGAGCGCCCTGAAATTGACCGGCACGGGGCGCGCATAGCCGAACAGAAACGGCGCTTGCGACAGGAACAAGAGCAGCGGCAACACCACCGTGCCGAAGGGATCCACGTGTTTGAGCGGATTGAAGGTCACGCGGCCGCGGGCATAGGCGGTGGCATCGCCGAGCTTCCACGCCACCCAGCCATGGGCCGCCTCGTGCAACGTTACCGCCAGCACCACGGGCAGCGCCCACACAGACAGGATTTCGATCGCATCGTTCACGATAGCGGTGCCTGCAGAAGCTGCGCCACATGGCTGTCGGCGGCGGCCACGTCGAAAGCCTGGGGCGCCCGCTTGGCGGCGAGCGCCCTGGCCAGGCGCGCCTCGCCAGCCTCGTCGAGGCGCGGCACGCCGTTGGCGATCGCCTGCATCTCGTCAAGATCGCCGTTGCAATGGAGCACCACATCACAGCCGGCGGCGAGCGCCGCCTCGCTGCGCTCCGCCACGGGTCCGGTCAACGCACCCATGCCGATATCGTCGGACATCAGCAGCCCGTCGAAACCGATGGCGCCGCGAATCACCTGCTCGATCACCATCGGCGACAAGGTCGCCGGGCGGACCCGATCGATGTCGGCATAGACAACATGCGCGGTCATCGCCAAGGGCATGTCGGCCAGGGCCCGGAAGGGTGCGAAGTCGGTCTTCTCCAGCTCGGCCGCGGACGCCTGCACCACCGGCAGCGCATGATGGCTGTCGGCACCGGCGCGGCCATGGCCCGGGATATGCTTGATCACCGGCAGCACCCCGCCGGCCAGCAAACCGCCACAGGCCGCGCGGCCGAGCATGGCGACGACCTCAGGCGTATCGCCATAGGCGCGGTCGCCGATGATGGCGTCGGCGCCCGCCGACGGCACGTCGAGGACCGGCAGGCAATCCACATCGATACCCAGCGCCGTCAATTCGTCGGCAAGCAGGCGCGAATTCAACGCCGTTGCCTCGGCCGCGACGAAGCGATCGAGCTGCGCCAGGGCGCCAAAGCGGGCCGCGGCGGGGGCTTCGCGCCAGTGCGGCGGACCGAGGCGCGCGACGCGCCCGCCTTCCTGGTCGATCAGCACCGGTGCCTCGCGCCCGACGCATCCGCGCATGGCGGCGACCAGGGCGCGTGCTTGCTCCGGCGCCTCCAGATTGCGCCCGAACACAATGAAGCCGAGCGGATCGCAGGTCTCGAACAGGCGCCGCTCCGCGTCACTGAGCGTCGTCCCGGCACAACCGAAAATCGCCGCCCCGTGGCTCACGGCGCAACCACGAAACAATCGACGCCGGCGGTCTTGAGCTGATTGCAGAGGCTGCTTGCGCTTTCGCGGCTTGGCAGCGGGCCCACATGCAGGCGATGGAAGGTGCCGCGCCCGTCTTCGAGATCGCCGCGGGCGACGAAATGGCGGATCGGCGCCAACAGCTCAGGCGCCTTGGACGACGCGGATACCCAGCCTGCCGCCGCTTCCTCAGCGCTACGAAAGGCACCGAGCTGAACGCGAAAGCCCACCGCCGGGTCGTCCGGCACATCGGTGGCAAGCGCCAGGGCTGTCTCAATGGGATCGAACGCCTCCGCGGCGGGCTCGGGAGCCGGCGGCGGTACGAGTGCGCCAGCAAGCTCCGGCGACGGCTCGGCGGCCGGCGCGGGTGGCGGCTCGGGCGCTGGCGACGCGGCATCGAGCACGGGCGTGATCACCGGCTCCGGCGGGCTCGGGCGCGGCAGCGGCTCCTCGGGCGGCGGCAGCAAGCGCTCCACCACATGCTCGACCGTGCCACCCTCGAACGCTTCGTAGACCAGCTTCTCGCGATGGGGCACGGTCATGCCGCCAGGATCTTCCGGGCGCCGCCGGATAGGCCCGGCATCGGCTCTCAACAGCGGCACCTCGGCAACGATGCTCGCCTCCTGCGCCGCCTTGTAGGCGCGCAGCAGAACCAGCGAGAGCAGACCCAGCGCCAGCAGGAAGAGCAGCAGCGCGACGCGCCGCGGCCTGCTGCCTGGAACCTCTAGTTTGGTGGCCATTCAGCGCATCTCCTGCAACGGCGTCACTCCGATGACACCGAGGCCCGAGGCGATCACCAGCTTGACCCCGGCGAGCAAGGCAAGCCGCGCCCGCGACAGCTCGTCATCGCCGGCGATGAGGAAACGCAGGCCCGGCTCGTCATTGCCGCGATTCCACAGGGCATGGAACGCCGCCGCCAGGTCATAGAGATAGAAAGCCAGGCGATGGGGCTCGTGCGCCTCGGCCGCGGCCTCCAACAGGCGCGGCCAGCCCGCCAAGGTGCGGATAAGCGCGATCTCATCGACATTCGACAGGCGGCCCAGGTTGGCCTCCCCCTCGCCCAGGCCCGCCTCGGCCGCGTTGCGCTCGACAGAGCAGATCCGCGCGTGGGCGTACTGGACGTAGAAGACCGGGTTGTCGCGGGATTTTTCGGTCACCTTGGCATAGTCGAAATCGAGCGCCGCGTCGTTGCGCCGGGTGAGCATGATGAAGCGCACGACGTCCTTGCCGACCGCGTCGACCACATCGCGCAAGGTGACGAAGGTGCCGGAGCGCTTCGACATTTTCACCGGCTTGCCACCGTCGAGCAGGTTCACCATCTGACAGATCTTGACGTCGAGATTGGCGCGCCCCCCGCTGACCGCATTCACCGCCGCGCCGACCCGCTTGACGTAGCCGCCGTGGTCGGCGCCCCAGACATCGATCATGTCCTCGTAACCGCGTTCGAGCTTGTCCAGGTGATAGGCGATGTCGGTGGCAAAATAGGTCCACTCGCCGTTCGCCTTGCGCAAAGGCCGGTCCACGTCGTCGCCGAAATCGGTGGCGCGGAACAGCGTCTGCGGCCGCGCTTCCCAGTCCTCACCGGGCTGCTTGCCCTTGGGCGGCTCCAGCACGCCCGTATAAAGCAGCCCGCGCCCGTCGAGGGTCGCCAGGACTTCGTCCACCCGCCCGGCCGCCACCAGCTCGCGCTCGGACGAGAAGCGGTCCATGCGAATGCCGAGGGCGGCAAGGTCGTCCTCGATCTCGGCAACCATCGCGACAAGCGCCGCCTCGCGGCAGGCTTCCAGCCATTCCGCCTCGGGCGCCTCGCGCCAGCGCCCGCCGTCACGCGCGGCCAGCGCCTCACCCACCGCAACGAGGTAATCGCCGGGATAGAAGCCGGAGGGGATTTCGCCGACGGCCTCGCCCAATGCCTCGCGGTAGCGCAGATAGGTCGAGCGCGCCAGCACCTCGACCTGGGCGCCGGCATCGTTGAGGTAATATTCCCGCGTCACGGCATAGCCGACATGCGCCAACAGCGCCGCCAGGGCATCGCCGAACACCGCGCCACGGCTGTGGCCGACATGCAGCGGCCCGGTGGGATTGGCCGAGACATATTCGACATTGACCGCCCGGCCGCCGCCGATGTCGCTACGGCCGTAGTCGGGCCCGGCTTCGAGCAGCGCCGCCAACATTCCCTGCCAGGCGGCGGGCGCAAGGCGCAGGTTGAGAAAGCCGGGTCCGGCGACGTCGACCGCCTCGACGCCATCGACCTTCGCCAGGTGCGCGGCCAGCGCCGCGGCCAGGTCGCGCGGCTTGAGGCCGGCCCGCTTGGCCAGCACCAGCGCGGCGTTGGTGGCGATATCGCCATGGCTCGGATCGCGCGGCGGCTCGACGCTGACGGCAGCGGCATCGAGGCCCGGCGGCAAGGTGCCGGCTGCCACCAGCGCCGCGAGGGCGCTCTCCACATGGCCGCGAAAGGTCTTGAAAATATCCATCAGGTCAGGGCCGTGACATCGAAGAGACGGGAATGTTCGGTAACCGCGTAACGGTCGGTCATACCAGCGATATAGTCGCAAACCACGCGCGCGGTAGCCGCCGACGAGGGCGCCGCGGCGCGCTGGCGCCAATCCGCGGGCAGGCATTCGGGCTCGGCAAGAAACAGCGCGAAAAGCTCATCGACCACGCGCCGCGCCTTGCTGGCCATGCGGTTGAGGCGGAAATGGCGGTACATGTTGGTGAACAGGAAGCGCCTGAGGTCGTCGGTGCGCGCCTGCATCTGGTCGGAAAAGCCGATCAGGGGCGCACCCATGTCACGGACCGCTTCGACGCTTTCGGGCGCCTGCGCCGCGATGCGCCGGCGGCTCTCGGCAATCAGGTCCTCGACCATGGCGGCGATCAGCCGGCGCACCGATTCGTGGATCAGGCGCTGGCGCTCGATGCCGGGATAGCGCTCCGCCACCGCGGCGAAGATCGGCCCCGCCAACTTCGTCCCGGCCAGCGCATCGGTATCGAACAGGCCGGCCCGCAGGGCGTCGTCCACGTCGTGGTTGTTATAGGCGATATCGTCGGCGAGCGCGGCCACCTGGGCCTCCGGGCCGGGCCAGGTCGCCACTTCCAGGTCGTGCTCGAGCAGATAGTCCGAGACCGTCTCCGGCAACGTCTCCAACGCCATGGGGCCGTTATGCTTGACCACGCCTTCCAATGTCTCCCACGTCAGATTGAGGCCGTCGAAGCCCGCATAGCGGCCCTCCAGCCGGGTCACGATGCGCAGCGTCTGGCCGTTGTGGTCGAAGCCGCCGAAAGGCGCCATGGCTGCGTCCAAGGCATCCTCGCCGGCATGGCCGAAGGGGGTGTGGCCGAGATCGTGGGCCAGGGCCAAGGCTTCGGCCAGATCCTCGTTCAGCCCCAGCACGCGGCTGATCGAACGGGCGATTTGCGCCACCTCCAGGCTGTGCGTCAAGCGGCTTCTGTAGTGGTCGCCTTCGTGGTGGACGAAGACCTGGGTCTTGTGCTCGAGGCGGCGGAAGGCCGCACAATGGATGATGCGGTCGCGGTCGCGCTGAAAAGGCGTGCGGGAGGCGCTTTCCGGCTCGTCATGAAGGCGGCCACGGCTGCCTTCGGGCCGGGTGGCAAACGGCGCCGGCGGTTGTGCGATCATGGCTGAGACCCTAGCCTTGCACCGAACGCCGATCAACGTTGCTGTGAGAGCCGATTGACAATCGCTCGCAAGCACCCAAAATACGCAATATAATGGCGCAGCGATGCCGATGATATGGCTGGAGACCCCATGTCGGAGATCAAAGTGAAATCGGCGGCCGATTTCGGACTCACAATGACTGCCGCGGCGGCCACGCGAATCAAGCAAGTGGTGGCGGCGCAGGACTCACCCTGCTTCCTGCGTGTCGCCGTCATCGGCGGCGGCTGTTCGGGCTTTCAGTACACCTTCACCCTCGACGACAGCGAAGCCGAGGACGATCTGCAGGTGAGCCGCGACGATGCGGTGCTGCTGGTCGATGAAATGTCCATCAGCCTGCTGCAGGGCTCCGAGATCGATTTCCACAGCGGCCTCGAAGGCTCGATGTTCACGGTCTCGAACCCCAACGCCACCTCGTCCTGCGGCTGCGGCACCTCGTTCGCGTTGGGCTGAGTGGCGACAGCGGCCGCGGATATCGCCCGCATCGAGGGCTACCACGCTCACGTCTATTACGATTCCGCCAGCAAGGACGCCGCGGCGGCGCTGTGTGCGGCCGTCGAGGCGCATTTCGACACCACGCTCGGCCGCTGGCACGACGCCCCCATCGGCCCCCACCCCTGCGCCAGCTACCAGATCGCCTTCGGCCCAGAGCAGTTCGCCACCCTGGTACCCTGGCTGGCTCTCAATAGGGGCGAGCTCGACATCTTCATCCATCCGCTGACCGACGGCGACCGTGCCGACCATACGACGCACGTGATATGGCTAGGCCGTTCCCACGAGCTGAATTTGTCCGTATTGCGCTGAGCCGCACCATCCCATGACAACAATCAGCGCCGTTCGCTCCTGCACCGTTCGCGTGCCGCTGGAGACACCGACCGAGTTCTCGACGCGCCGCGTGCTGGCGCGGGAATTCGCCTTGGTCGAGGTCGAGGGCGATGACGGCCATGTCGGCATCGGCTTCAGCTATGGCGGCGATTGCGCGGGCTCGATCGTTACCGAGGCCGTGCGGGCCTTGTTGGGGCCGATGCTCATCGGCGAAGACCCCTTCCGCGTCGAAGGCCTGTGGGAGGCGATGTACCGCAAGGCCCTGCTGCAAGGGCGTGCCGGCTCCGTGATGCGGGCGCTCAGCGCGCTCGATATAGCGCTTTGGGACCGCAATGCGCGGGCGGCCGCACTGCCGCTCTACAAGCTGTTGGGGGCCTACGAGACAAAGTCGGTGCGCGGCTATGCGAGCGGCGGCTATTATCTCGACGGCAAGACCCCGGAAATGCTGGGGCAGGAGCTGCGCGGCTATGTCGACCTCGGCTTCGATGCGGTGAAGATCAAGGTCGGCCGCCTCGGGCTGGGGGCGGAAAAAGCGCGGCTGGCGGCGGCGCGCGAGGCCATCGGCAACGATGTCCTACTGATGTTGGACTGCACCAACGGTTGGCAGGATGTGGAAACGGCACTGCGTTTCATGCGTGTCTTCGAGCGCTACGAGCCGACGCTGATCGAAGAGCCCTTTCCGCCCGACGACATCGGCAACCACGCGCGCCTGGCGGCGGCCACGCGCGTGCCGGTGGCAACAGGCGAGATCCTGGCCGGCCGCTGGAGCTTCGCGGCCCTGCTCGACAGGAATGCCGCGACCATCCTGCAACCCGATGCGGTCTGCTGCGGCGGCATCAGCGAATGGCGCCGCGTCGCCGCGCTCGCCGCCGGCCACGGCATCTCGGTCTATCCGCACGCCTATCACGAGCTGCACATGCACCTCGCGGCGAGCGTTCCCAACGCCCCCTTCGTCGAAGTCTTCACCGACGACAGCATTGTCAATTTCCGCCGCCTGATCACGCCGCAGCCCGGCGTCGAGGCCGGCCGCGTGGTGCTGCCGCAAACCCCGGGGCTGGGATTCACTTTCGACGCGGCGGCGATCGCCGGCCATGCCAGCCAGCGCTGGGCTTGAGGCAATGGGCGTTGCGGCGTAGGTTGCAGCCTCGGCGATAGATCGCCCGGCGCCGGCGACGGGTCGACCAGCGGAGACGAGCCATATGGGGCGAAACATCGGAAGCACCTTGCAGACCGCCATGGCGGCCATGCTTCTGTTCCAGCCTGCGGCTTGGGCCCAGCTGGCGGACGAAGAGGCCGGCTACGTCGCGGGTAGCGTCTTTCGTGAGTGCGCCACCTGCCCCGAAATGGTCGTGCTTCCCGCCGGTAGCTTCGTGATGGGCTCGAACGAGGAGGATATCGCCCTGCTCATCGAGGAGGACGGCGCCGAGCGCGAGTGGGTCCAGGATGAGCTGCCGCAACACCCCGTGGCCATCGCCCAGGCATTCGCCGTCGGCCGCTACGAAGTGACCCGCGCCGAATACAGCGCCTATATCGAGGCGACAGGCCACAAGCCGGGCCGTAGCTGCTACGTCTACAAGGACGACGAATGGATCAGCGAGGTGGGCCGCAATTGGCGCATTCCCGGCTATCCCCAGGACTACCGCGAACCTGTATTGTGCGCGAACTGGACCGACGCCCAAGACTATATCGACTGGCTCAACGAGCAGACGGGCGGTGGCTACCGCCTGCTGAGCGAGGCCGAATGGGAATATGCCGCCCGCGCCGGCACCGACACGCGGCGCTATTGGGGCGACGACCGCGAGCACAAGGAGGCCTGCCGTTACGCCAACGTCTCGGACCTGACGCGTGCGCGCAGCCACAGCCTGACGCGCGACAAGGAAAACATCTTCCTCTGCGAGGACGGCGCCGTCATGGCGACACGTGTCGGCAGCTTCAGGCCCAACGAATTCGGCCTCTACGACATGCTCGGCAATGTCTGGGAGTGGGTCGAGGATTGCTACCACGACAGCTATGCCGGAAGCGCCAGCGACCGCAGTGCCTGGGCCGAGAGCGGCTGCGAACGCCGCGTGCTGCGCGGCGGCTCCTGGGATTACGACCCGCGCGTCGTGCGCGTCGCCAACCGCGGCTGGGCCGGCACCAGCGACCGCAGCGTTAATATCGGCTTCCGCGTCGCCAGGCCCCTGCCCTGAGGCGTCAGTGATAGCGGTGGTTGACGCCCGCCTCGAACATCGCGACGACGTTTTCCGGCGGCACCTCGGCCTGGATGTTGTGCACGCTGTTGAGCACGTAACCGCCACCCTTGCCGAGAATATCGATCACCCGCCGGGTTTCGGCCGCGACCTCGGCGGCACTGCCGAAAGGCAGGATCTGCTGGGTATTGATGCCGCCCCAGAAGCAGATGCGATCGCCGAACTCCTGCTT
>CAZVDW010000791.1:0-5289 GCA_964625645.1 uncultured Rhodospirillaceae bacterium | reverse complement strand
GGCCCGGTCGGCTCCGGCAAGACCGCGCTGACCGATGCGCTTTGCAAAACCCTGCGCGACCGCTTCGAGATCGCCGTGGTCACCAACGATATCTATACCAAGGAAGACGCCCAGTTCCTGGTGCGCTCGGGCGCGCTGGCCCCGGAGCGCATCGTCGGTGTCGAAACGGGGGGCTGCCCGCACACCGCGATCCGCGAGGATGCCTCGATCAACCTCGCGGCCATCGACGATCTTGTGACGCGCTTCCCCGACCTCGACCTGCTGCTGATCGAATCCGGCGGCGACAACTTGGCGGCCACTTTCAGCCCCGAGCTTGCCGATATCACCATCTACGTCATCGACGTCTCGGCCGGCGACAAGATCCCGCGCAAGGGCGGCCCCGGCATCACACGCTCGGACCTGCTGGTAATCAACAAGACCGATCTCGCACCGCTGGTCGGCGCCGACCTCGACGTCATGGACCGCGACTCGCGCCGCATGCGCGCGGACCGGCCTTTCGTCTTCACCTGCCTCAAGGACGAGGACGGCGTCGCAGCCGTCGCCGAGTTCGTCCTGCGCTCGACGGGCCTGGAGAGCGCCGCGGCGGTGTAGCGGCTCGCTAACCGAGCGCCGCCAGCAATGCCCGGGAGTCATCGCGTATGCCCGGAGTACGACTTGAGGCTCGAACAACCCGGGCGTAGCATGCCGACAGGGAGGACCATTCGTGGCCGATCCGCGGGGTGATCAGAGACTGGCCGCCATTGTTGCGGCAGACGTAGCCGGGTATTCCAGGCTCATGGAGGCCGACGAGCGGGCCACGGTGGCGACGCTGGAGGATTGCCGCGCAGTGTTCCGTGGGCAGGTCGCGGCCCATGGTGGGCGCATCGTCGATACCGCCGGCGACAGCGTGCTGGCGGTCTTTCCGAGCGCGATTTCGGCAGTCGAGGCGGCGATAGAGGTCCAGGTTACGCTGCACGGCCGCAACCAGGCACTCCCTGAGCAGCAACGCATGCACTTTCGTATCGGCGTGAACCTCGGCGATGTGATCGAGAAGGACGACGGCTCGATTTATGGCTCCGGCGTGAATATCGCGGCCCGGCTGGAGGGCCTTGCCGAGCCGGGCGGCACGATGATCTCAGAAGATGTCCAGCGCCAGATCGTCGGCAAAATGGACAGGCGTTTCCAGGATGCGGGCGTGCACGAGGTCAAGAACATCGCCAAGCCGGTTCGGGCCTATCGCATCGCGCCGCCGATCGCGACCGCCGCATCGAAACCGCTTGCGCTTCCCGACAAGCCTTCGATCGCGGTACTGCCGTTCACCAATATGAGCGGCGAATCCGAACAGGAATATTTCAGCGACGGCATATCCGAGGACATCATTACCGAGCTTTCCAAGCTCTCCGCGCTGTTCGTCATCGCCAGGAATTCGACCTTCGCCTACAAGGGCCGCTCGCCGGACATACGCCGGGTCGGAAGCGAGCTGGGCGTTCGCTACGTGCTGGAGGGCAGCGTGCGCAAGGCTGCCGATCGCGTGCGGGTCTCGGCCCAGCTTATCGATGCAAGCGCAGGCAACCACGTCTGGGCCGAACGCTATGACCGTGACCTGGAGGACATATTCGCCGTTCAGGACGACATAACACGTAACGTCGTTCGCGCCTTGCAGGTAACGCTGGGTTCGATGGATCGGGCCAGTGCTTCGCAGCAAGAAAGCACGAACGTGCAGGCCTATGACGCGACCTTGCGAGCCAGAAGGCTGCTTATCCGATTTACCAGGGAGTCGACGGCCCAGGCGCGCAAAATCCTTGAAGACGTCATAGCCGGCAATCCGGAATCTGCTACGGCATATATCGAGCTTAGCAGGGCGCACTTCAATCCCTGGAGTTACCAATGGACCGAATCCGAAGACGCGCTCGACCAGGCGATCGCGCTCGCGAGACAGGCGATAGCCTTGGACGACCAATTGCCGAGGGCGCACACCTTCCTGGGGCATCACCTGCTTTACAAGAACGAGCACTCTGACGCGATCGCGGAATGCGAGCGTGGCATCGCGCTGGATGCGAACAATGCCTACGGCTATGCAATGCTCGCCGACGCCTTGAACCATGTCGGTCGGCCCGACGAGGAAATTGGGCAATTGAAGAAGGCGATGCGTCTCGATCCTCATGCACCGGCCACTGTCGTATATCATTTGGCACATGCCTATTTCCTGAGCGGTATGGACCTCGATGCCTTGGAAACAATTCGCGAGGCCATAACGCTCAACCCGGATTTCGTGTTCTCGCAGGCGCTGCTGGCGATCCTGTACAGTGAGCTGGAGAGGCCCGATGAGGCGACGGCGACGGCGGCGAACCTGCTGAGGCTCAGTCCCCACTGGTCGATTGACGGCTATGCCCGACGGCGCCCCTACAAGGACACGGCCTTGTTGCGGCGCGAGATCGAAGCATTACGCAAAGCGGGGCTCGATTGAGCCGTTCCCAGCCGTGACCTATGCGCGCAGACCGGCCTTTCGTCTTCACCTGCCTCAAGGACGAGAACGGCGTCGCAGCCGTGGCCGAGCTCGTGCTGCGCTCGACGGGCCTGGAAAACGCCGTGGTTGGGTAAAGCCTTATTTATCGCTGAAAGCGATGGTGTCCCCGCTCTCACCGGACCGCAGGCGGTTGAGGTGAAAGGCCACCAGCCGATCATCGGGGCTGGCGGCGGACAGCGCCTCGAAGCTCTCCAGGGCATCGGGCGCATTCGACGCCATGCGGGCATAAGCCGCCCGATATTGGTCGATTGACCCCGCCGCATCGGCCTCGGCCGCCACCGGCTCGAAAGTCTCGATACCTTCGGTTTTGCCTTTGAGCAAGAGAGTGCCCACCGGCCGCGCCGTCAGATCGGGGCAACCGGCCAATGTCGTGCCGCTGAGCAGAACGCGGGTGCCGAGATGACGGTTGGCGCTCTCCAGCCGGGCTGCCGTATTGATGGTATCGCCAAGCGCCCGATAGTCGAGCTGCGCAGCGCTGCCGACATTGCCGACGATAACCGGACCTGAATGCACACCAATTCGGGTAGCGCCGAAGGCGAGACCGGTCTCACGCCGGGCCTTGCCGAAATCCTCCGCGAAGGCATCAAGTGCTAGCGCGCAAGACACAGCCCGCGCCGCGTGATCGGGCTGCGTTACCGGTGCCGAAAACATTACCGAAACGGAATCGCCAACGATCCGGTCAATGGTGCCGTCGTGCGCGAAGATAATCTCGGTCACGGCTTCGAGATAAGCGTTCAGCTTCGAGACGACAATTTCGGGGTCGGTCTTTTCGACCAACGGCGTGAAATCGGCCAGATCGGTCAGGACAAACGAGCAAACCCGCCTTTCGCCACCCAACCTCAGTCCATCCGGGTGGTCGATCAGATATCGAACCAGATTCGGCGATACATAGCTTGAGAAGGCGCGCATAATCCAGCGGTGCTTACGGTCGAGTGCCTCCATGGCAAGGTTTCGTTCGCCAATAAAATATTGCAAGAGCATCATGGCAACGCCGGATACGCCGACAATATTCATCACAAAGAGAGCCGTAATAACGGCTTGCGGCAGGTCCGATCGAGCATGGGGGATGGCCTCGAAGGCCGCGCCGAGCACGACCAGGACCGCATAGGCAGCGAACCACCTACCTGCGTCCCGGCGGCCGGAAAAAATCAACGCCCCCAATGGCGCAGTAAGAGACCAGAGCACCACCGCACTGGACTCTATGAACCCGCCAAGCTCGATCATCAGCAGGAACGGCAGAAACAGGGCAAACAACAGTTGGCTGAAACGGAATAGCCTGTAGCGTCGAATCCAACCGAACAGCATCGTGCTGGCAAACGAGATGGCGGCGTAGGACCAGGGAATTGCGGCAGCACCATATTCGCCAAAGGCCGCATAGGTGCTGCCCCAGATGATCGCCAGGCTCGACATGGTCAGCGTGAGCGCGACCAGCAGCGTCTTCTGCAGCCGCTCCTCGGCCGTATCGCGCGCGTCACTCCCGATTCGGCCGATCATCGCCATCAGGCGGCCGCCAGGTGACTTCGGAACAGTCGTCTGATCCATGGCGTCGCTGCTTATACAGTCATTGCAGTCATAAGGGCCCTAGCCCTCCTCATCGCGTTGGCGGCGAATGAGCACGGGCGCCGGGCTCGAAAGCACCAGGCGCACAAGCTCGGACTGCTTGTTGGTCTCGGTCTTGCGAAAGATCTGGTTCAACTGATTGCGCAGGGTGTTCTTGCTGACACCGAAAGTCTCGGCAGCCTCGTCAAGCGCCATGCCCTCGACGAGCGCCACCAGCAGACGCGCCTCGGCCGGCGTCAGGTCGAACAGCCGCACCAGCGCCTCCGGCGGAATGCCGGACGGTCCGCCGATCGCGGTTTCCGTGACGAACAGGGCAGCAACCTCGGAGACCGTGTCGGCACGGCGTCGTGCATGCACCGGTAAGGCAACGATTTGCCATGGCGTCTCGAGTGATGGACGAGCGAGCCGCAGCACACCGACAGGCGTGGCAGGCGCATCCACATCGGCTGTCGCCACTTGGGTGACCATCTCGCGCAAGCGCTCGCTGTCGTGTGGCGAGGCCGCCGCCAAGCCCACGGCATCGTCGCGCAGCCCATCGCCCAAGGCCAGGAATTCCTCGGCCATGCGGTTGACCTGGAGAATGCGCGCCTCGGCATTGACCAGGATGACGCCCATCGGCAGGGAATCCAACACGATATTGGTTGCCTGGCCACGCACCTGACCGCCGACAAGAGCCCGATGCAAGCGCATGGCTCGCAACACGTGCCCGACGACATCCTCCAGCGTGGCTTTACCGGCGCTGCCGCGATGCCCGGCCTCGCAGCGCAAGACCAGGTCGCCGAGATTGTCGTCCTTGCCCCGTCCCCGTCCCAGCAGGAACCCATTATCCGCATCATTGTCGGCGGGTTCCGGCTCGTTCTCGAAGGCCATCTCCCCGAGCCTCGAGGTCGCGGCGGCCAATTCGTAGGGCGTGCCCTCCGCATCGGTGCCGCGCAGCAGAAGCTCGAAGCCGTAACCGTCGAGAATTTCGCCCAGCGTGCTCAGAAAGCGCGGCGAGGACTCCGCCGCCATTACCGCATCGAGGACAGCGCCGAGACAGGCCGAGAGTTGCGCGGCACGATCCGGACGCGCCATGGTGCCGCTCCGGCCCTCGCCCCTAGGCTTCAGCCTCGGCGTCGGGCCGCTGGCGATAGGCCTCCCAACGCTCGCGCCCGCCACGATTGTCGAGAATGTTCACCAACGCCGAAACCGGGCGCCGATCGAAGGCGCTGTCGATACCCTCC
>CAZVDW010000790.1:0-1552 GCA_964625645.1 uncultured Rhodospirillaceae bacterium | reverse complement strand
AGTAGACACCATGACGTGGCGCTCGAACGGAACCTTCGCCGAGGCGCGGGAGGAGGCGCGAGCAGCCAAGGCCCAGGAGAGGGCGACGACGGTGTGGGACGCCCTGCCGGCAGCGGCCCCTGGCGTGACCTACGACGAGCTGAAGCAGGCGACAGGCCTCAGCGAGGACATGGTGCGAAGGACCATCAAAACCCTCTGCGAGAAAGTCATTCGGTCAAACGAACCAGGTGGAGGCAGGGGGAACAAGGCCAGGTTTTGGAAAAGTCCCTAAACTGTCGCGGCCCCTATATATATAGGCGGCGACGACGGTTTATCGGGGGTGCACGAGCAAGGCAGGGCTGAGAGCGGGAGAGTCGAATGGTGGCAGTCTGTCAGACGAAACGACCATATTGTCAGCATGACGAGGCAGATCGAGGCCGAGGAGCGAGCGATGGTAGCAACGAAAACGGCAGGTAGGGGCCGCCGTCCGAGCATACCCAGCGCCTTTTTTGTGAGGGCTCTCAGGCTCAAATTGTCGGGTCTGGGGTACCAGGGCGTCGCCGACGAGCTAGGCCGCCTGGAAGTGCTCACGAGCCGTGGGTCGGTCGAGCGGTTGGTGAAAGGTCTGCCCCCGTATCAGGACCAGGCTGTGAGCGGTGGGGAGGAATGATCCTGGTCGAGTGCCCCACGTCCAGCGCCGTGCAACACCACTACCATCACCATGGGTTGAGCCCAAGCTGCCGCATAAGTCGGTTCTGCCTTCGAAAATAGCGCCGCCTGTGGGCTCGGGCGTTCGCAACGGCACCCTGGTGCCGCACAGCCAACTGAGACCGGCGCACCTTGCGTATGCGCTCGTATAGCATCGGATGATTCTGCCGGACTCGATTGACGTGCGTCAACTCGGTCCCCAGGGACGTGCCAACAATCTCCGCCGCCTCGCCGTAGGTCCTGACTGACTGGCCGCCGCCAATCAAGGCTTGGATAGCCCGACACTGGCCTAGCGGCAGGGCGGAAGGTCCGGGGTGTCATACGGAAACCGCTTTTTAGTGCGTCGAACATGGCTAAAAGTGGCCATATCGCTCCCGCTCACGTCTCACCCCTAAAGTCCTTCCCCCACCACGTCTCCCGGAGGCAACTCACCCGCGTACACAACCGTTATGTGCACCGGACCGGTGCCCGCAGGCTGTTGGGCGTCTTGGAACATCCCGATGTGTTTACCAATCAGTTCGAGCCCCTTGTTGATGACGGCGCCCTGGTACGGCTCTTGGAGCGCCGCCTCCGCGATATTCGCTTTCAGCCCTTGCAGCACCCAATCCACACTGAGTTCGTTACGTTCGGCGGCTTTTGACTGGGCAAGTTGCACGGCCTCAGCAATCTGTGGTTTTCGAAGGTTCTCAAACCCGATGACCGCCGCCGTCTTCAGGCTATAGCCCGCCCTGATGGCGGCCTGAGTCGCGTTTAGGTCACACAGATATTCCGAGACGAAGCGAGCTTGTTTCGGTGTCAGCTTATTCCGCATGAGCTCAGCCTAGCACGATGTCTTTCTCCTCGTGGCTGACCTAGCCGGTTCTTC
>CAZVDW010000789.1:0-7866 GCA_964625645.1 uncultured Rhodospirillaceae bacterium | reverse complement strand
GGTCGCGGTCGACGAAATAGGTCGGCGAGCCGAACACCGAGCGTTCGATCGCTTCCGCCGTATTCGCTTCATAGAGTGAGGTGATCTCGGGCGTCAGTGCAGCATCCAGCAGCGGCTCGGGGTCGATGCCGACCGATTGCCCGAGGCGCGCCAGGGTGGCGCGATCAGCAAAGTCCGCATCGTCGCGCCAATGGGCCTCTAATATGGCGTGCGCCAGGGCATCGACCGTGATGCCCTGGGCGGTACCGGCGATCAGCATGCCGTTGGCCAGGGTATAATCGTTGTCGTGATGGCTCGGCCGGCCGGCCATGACCGGGGCGTCGCGATGCTCCGACCAGCGCTCGATCTCGCGGCGGAAGAAATAGGCGCGATGGGCGGGACTGCGCTCGCGAAAGGCGGTCGAGCCCGCCGCCGCCATGACACGATTGAGGTCCATGGGCTTGTGCACGATGCGCCGTCCGGCCGCTTGCGCGATCGCCATGAGGCGCGCGGAGCCCAGATAGGCGAACGCCGAATGCGCCGCGTAGAAAACTTCAATGCCGTCCATGGCCCGGCATGCTGGCGGCAAGCGGCTTGGCTGTCAAATGACGGCGAATTCGAGCCCGACAGGATGCGCCATGAGTCGATGGTGAGCGGGTGGCATATCCTCCAGCGCCGTCAAGGGCGCGAAGCGCCGGCCGAAGGCCGGTTGAAAACCCTTGACGGCGCTGGTGGATATGCGAGATGGCAACCATCGACTCATGGCGCGGGCCGCGCATGGTGTCGCGGCACCACGGAAGCCGCGATGCGCTGTCAAATGCCGGCTACCCCGCCGCGCGCAACGGCTCCAGGCGGGTCAGCCAGCGCGGGGTCGCCAGGGCGGGCGCCCGGCCGAGGCTGTGAGTGAGTGCATCCTGGATGCGCAGGCCCTCGTTCCACTTGGCGGTGCGCTCGGCGCGGGTGATCGAGCCGACCTTGAGCTGGGTCGCGCCCCAGCCGGCGGCGAGATGCATGATGGTGACATCCTCGCTTTCGCCCGAGCGCGCCGAGACGATGCTGTCCCAGCCCGCCGCATGGGCGGCGCCGAGGGCATCGAATGTGGCCGTGACCGTGCCCGCCTGGTTGGGCTTGATGAGGGCCGTATTGGCGGCACCCACTTTGGCGGCAGCGGCAATGCGCTCGGCATTGGTGACCAGAAAATCATCGCCCACCACCTGCACATGGTCCGGCACGGCGGCGCTGAAGGCGGCAAAGCCTTCGCTGTCGTCCTCGGCCAGCGGGTCTTCCACCGACACGATCGGATAGCAGGCAATCCAATCGACCAGCATGTCGATCATCTGCTCCGGGCCGAGCCGCGCCTCGTCGCGCGCCAGGTGATAGGCGCCGTCGCGGTAGAACTCGGAAGCCGCGATATCGAGCGCGATGGCGACATCGAAGCCCGGCCGGTAGCCGGCCGCGGCAATCGCGCGCGTCACCATGTCGAGCGCCGCCCGGTTGCTGTCGAAAGCGGGCCAGAAGCCGCCCTCGTCGGCGACGCCGAGGCGCAGGCCCGCCTCGTCCATCAGCCTGCCGGCGGCCATGTAGACTTCGGCGGTCATGACCAATGCTTCGTCGAAGGTCTCGGCTGCCGGGCAGACCACCAGGAAATCCTGCACGTCGACGCGGCGGCCGGCATGGGCGCCGCCGCCGAAGATCTGGATCTCGGGACGCGGCAGGCGCGTGACAGGCTCGCCCGCCAGATACTGGTAGAGCGGCTGGCCGGCGGCCATGGCGGCGGCCTGCAGAACGGCCATGGAGACGGCAATGGTGGCGTTGCCGCCGAGGCGGCCGAGCTGATCGCTGCCGTCGAGCGCGACAAGGGCACGGTCGACGCCTCGCTGGTCGCCGGCGTCCCGCCCGATCAGCGCCGCGGCAATCTCGCCATTGACGTTGCCGACGGCCTTGGCAACCCCGGCGCCGCCGAGGACATGGCCGCCGTCGCGCAGCTCGATCGCTTCATGGCTGCCGCACGAGGCGCCGGCCGGCGCGATCGCCCGTCCCGTCGCGCCGTCGCCCAGGCGAACCTCCGCCTCCACGGTCGGACGGCCGCGGGAATCCCAGACGGCACGGCTGCGCAACGCGGCGATTTGGCTATCAGGCATCAGACAGTCTCCTTGGTCTTGAGGTGGCCCCGCCAGGCGGCGGCGATGGCCTCGAGGTCACCTACCGGCGCGGCCAGCCGGGCGCGTGCGAATTCACGCAGCGTGGCCTGGCGGTCGGTGCCGAGGTAATCGACAGGCGATTTGCCGTCGACGCGGGCCAGCATCAGCGCCGGCAGCAGGGCCGCGGCACGGCGGGCGAGAGCGCCGACGGGCTCCCAGGTCACGCCGCCGAGATAGGCATCGCAAAGCGACCGGTAGCTTGCCATATGCAGCGCCATCGCCCGCGGCCGTGCCAGGGGCTTGAGCAGAAGGTGGGTCAGGCAGAAGGCGAGGTCGAAGGCGGGATCGCCATAGACCGCGCACTCCGCATCGAGGAAGACCGGGCCGCCTTCGCCCACGAGAATGTTCTTGGGGCTGACATCGCCATGGATGAGGGCGCGCCGTATCGAAAGCGTGCTGCCGGCAAGCTCGCCGAGGCGCGCGGCAAGGTCGGGGTGGGCCTTTGCCGTTGCCGTCAGATAGGGCTCGACGCGCAGCGCCTCGAAGAGATCGATATTGGCGAAAGCCTGCGCCAGGTCGGGCCGGTTCGCGGTGGCGGCGTGCAGGCTGGCCAGGCGCTCACCCACCGCGGCAGCCGTGCCGGCGTGCGCGCTGCCGTCGAGCAACAGGCTCTTCCAGGTGGGATGGCTGGCGGGGTCGAGATAGCTCATGGCGAAGATATCGGCGGCGCGGTCTTCGGCCAGGATCCGCGGCACGGCCTCGGGCAGGATATCGCCTGCGGTGCGGAACCAGGCGGCCTCGATCGCATTGCGGTCAACGGGAACGCACCAGTCCGCGGCGACGGCAAGGCGCGGTCGCGCCCGCTTGACGCAGATCGGCCCGCGCGCCGTATCGACGCGCCAGATATCGGACGAAACGCCGCCCGCCAGCGCCTCGAAACGGGGCTCCTGCGCCGTCTCGACAAGCCCCATGGCGCGAAGCGACTGTGTCACGGTCTGCTGTGGTGCCAACATAGTCAAGCCTTTGAAAAGGAACGGAATTGCATCGCGGTCTCTTAAGTATTCTACTGATATACCAGTAATATGCAAGAAGATTCCGCCCTAGCCAGCGCCACGCCCTGGGCTGTGCTAAGGTCCGCCCGCAACACAGACGCCAAGCGGCTGCCGCCCAAAGCAAAGCGACCCGACGAAGATTTCGATACCGGAAGGAATACCGATGGCCGATCTTGACATGACCGTGAGCGACGGTGTCGCCACGCTGACCATGAACCGACCCGCGGCGCGCAATGCGCTTTCGGTGGACATGCGCGCCCAGCTCGACGAAAGGCTGCATCAGGTAGAGGCCGACGACAGCGTGCGCTGCGTCGTGCTGACCGGTGCCGGCGAGCACTTCATGGCGGGCGGCGACATCAAGAGCATGCACGAATATCTCGAATCCCACGACCCGGCCGAGGTCGAGAGCTATTTCCTGCACCGCATACACGATCTGCACACCATCATGTTCGCCATGCGGCGGATGGCGAAGCCGATCGTGGCCAAGGTGCGCGGTGCCGCAGCCGGGGCCGGGGTGTCGCTTGCCGCCGCCTGCGACTTGATCATCGCCGAGGAAGAGGCCTTTTTCACCCTCGCCTATTGCCATATCGGCACCACGCCTGACGGCTCGTCGAGCTTCCACCTGCCGCGCGCCATCGGCCTCAAGCGGACCCTGGAGATGACCCTGCTCGGCGACCGCTACACAGCACAGCAAATGGCCGATATGGGGCTGGTCAACTTCGTCGTCCCGGGCGCCGACCTCGAGGCGGAGTGCGACAAGCTCGTCAGCCGCCTCGCCAACGGCCCCACCCATGTCTACGGCATGGCCAAGAAGCTGATGTATCGCAGCCTGGAGAACGAGTTCGAGGCGCAGCTGCAAATGGAGGCGGAGTGCTTCGCCGACTGCGCCAAGCGCGCCGACTATCGCGAAGGGGTCAGCGCCTTTCTGGAAAAGCGCAAGGCGGCTTTTACGGGGGCGTAGAGGCTAGAGACCCGGCCCCGAGGGGCCGGAGCCATGGCTGATTGCCACGTTGCGACTTTGATGGCCGGAATTGACCATTTTGATGGCGATTCGGGACTCTGAATTGCGCTTCCGAGAACGCGGAAAAATGCCCCCCAATGACACTCTCTACGGCCGCAGCACCGCAGGCAATTTGAATGCCATCAGCGATGTCCTCATAGTCCGATTTGCGGCGTGGGGCACGCCTATCACAGATCACGACTTCGGCTCGGCGATCGGAACCTCAAACCAGAATGTGCTGCCTTCATCGATGGTGCTTTGGAAGTCGAGGCTACCATCCATGCTCTCTATCAGCTGGCGGCTGATGGTCAGGCCTACGCCAGTGCCCTCGATTGTCGATGCTTCCATGCCGAGACGTGAGAATGGACGGAACACCTCGTCATGTTTGTCGGCAGGAATGCCCATCCCGGTATCGCTAATGCTGATGCACAGCATGTTTGCATCGGTGACTACCACATCCAAGGTCACGGTGCCGCCTTCGCGGTTATATTTCACGGCGTTGGAAAGAAGGTTCAGCAGAACCTGCTTAAGCCGGCTGCTGTCGGCCATGGCCTGCACGCCTGGTGGGGTCGACCTTTCGACAACAAGGGACACGCCTCGTTTGTCGGCAATTGGCGTCACGAGTTTCAAGCTCTCCTGAATGAGTTGCGCCGGGTCAAAGGGCCCCAACAACAATTCGATGTTGCCGGATTCGATTTTCGACAGGTCGAGGACATCATCGATCAGCGTCAACAAGTGCTGGCCGGCTTCCAGAATTTGTTCGATGCTGACCCGCTGCTCGTCACTGAGCGGCTGGTCGGAATAATCCCTTTGCAACTGCGCGAAGCCGAGGATCGCATTGAGCGGCGTGCGCAATTCGTGGCTCATCGAGGACAGAAACTCGCTTTTGGCCCGGTTTGCCGCGTCGGCCGCCTTCCATGCCGAGATGAGGTCCTGCTCCACTCTCTTTCGTTCGGTAATATCGCGCACCAGGGCGGTGAACAGGCGATTGCCGCCAAAGCCGACTTCACTAACGGCGATCTCCATTGTGAAAGTGGAGCCGTCTTTCCGTTGGCCTCTGACCTCTCGTTCTTTACCCAGGATGCGGGCTTCACCAGTTGTCAGATACCGGCTGATATAATCGCCGTGGCGGCTTCCGTAGGGCTCAGGCATCAGCACGTCGATTTTCGTGCCGATGATCTCTGGCGCTTCATAACCAAACATCCTGGCGGCACTGCGGCTGAAGGACTCGACAACGCCGGCACCATCTATGACGATGATACCGTCGACCGTGCCGTCCATGATGATTCGTAGCCGCTCTTCGCTTTCCTGGAGCTCCTTGGTCCTTTCCTCGACCCTTCTCTCCAGGTCGCGGTTGAGTGTCGTGAGCTCGTTTTCGGCCTGCTTCAGTTTCGTGATGTCCGTAACGACGGAAACCGTGCCGCCGTCACTGGTCTTGCGCTCGTCGATGAGCAGGTAACGATCGGAACCGAGGCGGCGCTCGATGGGGCTGGAAGAATCCCTGTGATGCGCCAATCGTTCGCGCAGCCACGCCTCTGTGTTGTCTCGGGCCTCAGCAATCAAACCCGACTCGGCTATGCCCCGCGCAATATCAACGGACTTTGCTCCCACCACCCATAAATCCGCGACGCTCTCGTAGAAATCCAAGAATCGCTGGTTGGTCATCACCAGGCGGTCGTCGGAATCGAAAAGCACGAATCCCTCCGAGAGAGACTCGATGGCATCCAAGAGCAAGGTTTGGTTGGCCTCGGCGCGGGCCTCGCTCTTCCTGGCGGCGTCCTCGGCTTCCTTTGTCGCCGTAATGTCGCGGGTCGTCCCTTCAACCCCCGTGACATGTCCGTCCCCGTCTCTCCGATAGCGGACATTGGTCGAGGTCAGTATCACGCTGCCATCTCTGCGGCAAATTCTCGTCACATAGTTTTGGAGTAAGCCATTGGATTCTTTGAGGTCACTAAGGAACCGTTCGTAATCGGCTGGATCGGTGTACAGGTTGGCGATATAAACGCCGACGAATTCATCAACCGAATACCCAAGTAGCTCCGTCACGGATGGCGATACCATGGTGACGCGGCCATCGCGATCTGCCCGGTAATAAGTGTCCTGCATGTTATCGATGATGGAACGGTAGAGCCCTTCCGATGCTCTCAACGCCTCTTCCGCATGTTTGCGTTCGCTGATATCCGAGAATATCGACTGAATGGCGGTTTCGCCGTCCCAGTCGACGATCATCGCCCGGCATTCGACCCAGCAAGCAGAGCCATCCTGTCGCAAGACGCGAAGCTCATAATCCTCAGGTGCTTCCTTGCCTTCCGTCCTCTGGACGCGATACGTTCGGGTTCGCTCGATATCGTCCGGATGAACATAGTCATCGATCGTTTCGAGCTCGTACAAGGGCTCAGGTCCATCATAGCCAAGTATTTTGGCCATCGCCTGGTTGGCCAGGATAACCTTATGGTTTCGATGAACGACGATGCCCTGTATTGAGCTCTCCACCAGGCTCCGAAAGCGCTGTTCGCTGATTTCTTTTGCTTCCTCCGCCCGTTTGCGATCAGTAACATCATGAAAGACCGATTGGATAGCCGGCTTTCTGTCCCACTCGACCACCGTCACGCGAATTTCGAGCCAAGCGGTGCTGCCATCCTTTCGTAAGGCTCTCGCCTCGTAGGTTGATGGCACGGGCTCACCACGTAACCTCGCCAACGCGTAGCCCTTGACCCTCACCCTTTCGTCCGGATGGTAGTGTTGCTCTATCGGGCCCGCGCTGACAGCTTCATCGAGGTTGTCGTAGCCGAGTATTTTCGCGCTTTCTTCATTCGCGAACAAAAGCTCCATTCCCCGATGCACCACGACACCTTGGATGGAGCCTTCTAAAAGTGAGCGAAAGCGCTGCTCGCTTTCATACAATCGGCGTTCGGCGCGCTTGCGGTCGCTAATGTCGGTGACGAAGGCAAGCGAGGCCGAGCGACCCTCCCAGACCACGCGTTGAACGCGGTTTTCCAGCCAGAAGGTCGAGCCATCCAATCGTCGGCCCCGAACCTCGTAGTTGTCGAGCCTGTCGTGCCCTGTTTCATCACCACCGATTAGATGACGCATGAACTTGCGGTCTTCCCGGGCGACAAGTTTCTCGAATGAGTCAAGCTTATAGATATCCTGAGGGCTGTCGTAACCGAAGACATCGGCATAGGCCTGATTGGCGAACACCATTTTATCGTCTCGGCGAATGGCAACCCCTAGCTCTGATTCCTCCAACAGGCTCCTGAACTTCGCTTCGTCGCGGTGACGAGCGTTCTCTGCCTCGCGGCGCTCGGTGATATCGTTCACGGTGATCATGACGGCGGGCTCGCCGTTCCAGGCCACGTCCTGGACACGGTTCTCCGCCCACCATATGGCGCCATCCTTGCGAATGGCCTGGAGCTCATAGAAAGCAGGAGCCTCTGCTCCCATGTCGCGAGCCACTTGGTATCGAGATATTCGTTCGCGCTCACTTTCGGCAAGCAGATGTAGTGATGAGCCAAGGGACAGGACAGCCTGCGGGGACTCGTAGCCGCACAGATCGGCAAAAACCTGATTGACGAAGACGAGCCTGTCACCCTGCCGGATCGCGAACCCTTGATTCGAACTTTTCAGAAACTCAAGGATGTGCCTGTCGATACTCCCGGACACAGCCTCTCGTCGATTGCTCGCCACCGTTTTC
>CAZVDW010000788.1:0-3178 GCA_964625645.1 uncultured Rhodospirillaceae bacterium | reverse complement strand
GCGGCCAACGCGCCTTTGGTCTAACCGCCGGTGGCGATCCTCAGCCGTGCCGTGAAGGCGGCGATACGCTCGGCGTTGACGCCGACGTCCGACCTTCCGACGCGGCTGGCGGAGCGCATGTCCACGCGCGTGCCCGCACCGTCAGCGGCAATGCGCAGCACCACGTCGTCGCGGAACTTGAAATAGGGCGTC
This sequence comes from uncultured Rhodospirillaceae bacterium, assembly GCA_964625645.1. GTDB lineage: Bacteria > Pseudomonadota > Alphaproteobacteria > UBA7887 > UBA7887 > UBA7887. The sequence continues at coordinate 2,986 of CAZVDW010000788.1, read as the reverse complement.
GTCGCGGTGGCCTCTATGCGCCCTTCCTCGAGCACGCTGGCGACCACCTCCCAGCCCTCGCTCTCGATCAGCGCCAGGGCCTTGTCGAAGACGACGGCCTGAGCCTCAGTGGTTTCGACAGGCGAGAGGTCCGGATAGCCTGGCCGCGCTTGCGCCGCGTTCTGCTGTAGCGCCACATCGGGCGTGTATTCGAGACCGTTGAGCTTATCCAGGGTGACCTGGGCAAAAGCTTCGCGCGCGCCGACCACATCGACGAATTGCGGCGGGTTCGCCGTATCCGTGGTGATGTCGTGGATGAAGGGGTTCATCTGCACCTTCATATACAGCTCGGCGATCTTGCCGCCGCCGCCAAAGCCGAGCACGACCGCGATGAGCGCCGCGGCAAAGCCCCGCTTTGCCGATCCGGGCAGGGTGGCGCCAAGACCCATCAGACCGAACACGCCGGCCGCAATGCCGGCATAGGCGGCGTATTGGATGATCGTGCCCAGGGCGAACTTGTAATCCCATTGCAGCTCCGCCGGCACGAAGGGGAATTCCCCCTGCCCGGCACGGTAGCCGGCCGCGGCGGCGAACAAGGCGCCAACCGAGACGATACCAAGCAGCGCCCCGAGCGCCGCGAATTTCGAATACCGCCTATCGGCCAAAGTCCCTGAGTCAGCCATTGTTCCCCCCTCAAGCATACTGGGCACGGCTATTGCCGCGAGGGCGCATGTTTCCACCCCAACCCCGACAAATCAACCATGCGCTGGCATGGTGACGGCCATCACGACCGCCAGGCGGCCGCATGTGCGCGCCGTCACTTAGGAAATCCGGGCTTTGGATCATGCTCCGACTTGGCCCCGGGATGACCCCGGTAAGCCGCAAACAGCGGAGAAGCACAATGACCGATCGTCAGGAAACCGCCCGCCGCGCCGACGCCCTGCGCGCCCAGCTCGATAATGTGGTCGACCGGTTCCACAACGGCGTATCGGTCGATCCGTCGGAATATCAGCGCATCCTGAACTCGCTTTGCAAGACGCTGTTGCAGCTCGAATATGCCGACGCCGCGTGATCTATCCGGTGAGATCCCGCCATTCGGCCTCGCTGAGCACGCCGACGCCCTGCTCGCGCGCCTTTGCGAGCTTCGAGCCGGCATCGGCGCCGGCCACCAGGTAGTCGGTCTTGGCTGACACCGAGCCCGCCACCTTGGCGCCCAGCGCCTGCGCCCGCGCCTTGGCCTCGGCCCGGCTCATGGTCTCCAGCTTGCCGCTGAAGACCACCGTCTTGCCCGCCACCGGCGACGCCGACTCCGTCACCACGAAATCCTCGACCGTGACAACGCCGGCAAGCGCCGTCACAGCATCCCGGTTATGGGGCTCGGCGAAGAAATCGACGATATCCGCCGCCACCTTGGGCCCGATGCCATCGATCGCCACCAGGCCGCTATAGGCCTCACTCTCCTCGTTTTCGGCTTCCGCCACCCCCTGCCGCAGAGCATCCAGGCTGCCATAGGCCTGGGCCAGCAGGCGGGCATTGGCCTGGCCGACCTGGCGAATGCCGAGCGCATGGATGAAGCGGTCGAGGCCGATTCGCCGCCGCCCCTCGATCGCCGCCAGGACATTGCGCACCGATATCTCGCCCCAGCCCTCGCGCGCCGCCAGCGCCTCGGCATGCCCGCCCAAGCGGAACAGATCGGCGGGCTCTTTCACCAATTTGTCCTCCCAGAAGGCGGCTATCTGCTTTTCGCCAAGGCCCTCGATATCGAAAGCGTCGCGGCTGACGAAATGCCGCAGGCGCTCGACCGCCTGGGCCGGGCAGATCAGCCCGCCCGTACAGCGCCGCACCGCCTCGCCGGGCTCGCGCCCGGCGCTCGAGCCGCAGACCGGGCAGGTCTTGGGCATCGCGAAAGGTTCGGCAGCGGGCGGGCGCTTGTCAGCCACCACCTCGACCACCTGCGGGATGACATCGCCGGCGCGTTGAATGACCACCGTGTCGCCGACGCGGATGTCCTTCTCGGCGATCAGGTCCTCGTTGTGCAGGCTGGCGCGGGACACCACCACGCCGCCGACCGTGACCGGCGCCAGGTTGGCGACCGGCGTCAGCGCGCCCGTGCGCCCGACCTGGATGGTGATGGCCTCAAGGCGGGTGCTGGCGCGCTCGGCCGGGAACTTATGCGCAATGGCCCAGCGCGGGCTGCGGCTGACGGCACCAAGGCGCGCCTGCCAGTCCAACCGGTCGACCTTGTAGACCACGCCGTCGATGTCATGGTCGAGATCGGCCCGGCCATCGACCACCGTTTTGTAATAGCCGAGCATGGCGTCGAGATCGGCGCACCGCGCGGCGGAATCGTCGAGGCGAAAGCCGAAACCGCGCAAGCGTTGTCGCGCCTGCCATAAGGTATCGCCGAGAGCCTCGCTGACCTCGCCCCAGGCATAGGCCGCGAAGCGCAGCCGCCGCGAGGCGGTGACGGCAGAATCGATTTGCCGCAGGCTGCCGGCGGCACTGTTGCGCGGATTGGCATAGAGCGGCTCGTCGGCCGCCTCGCGCGCGGCGTTGAGGGCGGCGAAATCCGGCTTGGTCATATAGACCTCGCCGCGCACCTCGAGCACGTCCGGCGCGGCGCCCATGAGCTTTTTCGGCACGTCATCGAGGGTGCGCAGGTTTGCCGTGACGTCCTCGCCTTCGCGGCCGTCGCCACGGGTCAGCCCCAGGGCCAGTAATCCGTTCTGATATCGCAACGAAGCTGACAGGCCGTCGATCTTGGGCTCGGTGACCGTGACCAGCTCTGCATCTTCTTCAAGATCGAGGAAGCGCAGGATGCGTGCGCGGAACTCGGCCACGTCGTCATCCGAGAAGGCGTTGGCAAGCGACAGCATCGGCTGCGCATGGGCCATGCGCCGAAAGCCGCCCGCCAGTGGCGCGCCGACCCGGCGCGAGGGGCTGTCGGCCCTGACCAGGGCGGGGTAGAGCGCTTCGATCTCTTGGTTGCGCCGGCGCAGAGCATCGT
>CAZVDW010000787.1:0-3245 GCA_964625645.1 uncultured Rhodospirillaceae bacterium | reverse complement strand
TCGCCGGTATAGGGCGAGACCGCCAGGGCGTCACCGTTGCTGCCGACCACGACCAGACGGTCGCCGGCCAACACCGGCCCGCTCCAGACGATGGCACCCTCGCGATCTTCCGGGTCCTCGTAGCGCGGCAGCCCGCTGACCCAGCGAATGCCGCCGTCGCTGCGCCGCAGACAGGCGATTTGCGCGTCGGTGGTGACCACATAGAGATAATCGCCCGCCACCCATGGCGTCTGGGCGCTGGGGACTTCGCGCTCCCAACTGCGCAAGCCCGAGCGCAAATCGATTGCCACCAGCCGGCCGCTTTGGCTGACCACGATGACCATGCCGCGATCGATAACCGGATCGGCGTCGATATCGCTGAGATTGGTGCGCGATCCCAAACGGCCCTGGAAGATGAGCGAATCGGACCAGGCCAGGCGCCCGTTCTCGACCCTCAGCGCCACCACTTCGCCGGAGGAAAAGGAGGCAACCACCAGATCGCCGCTGACGGCGGGAACGGCGGTGCCCAGCAGACCGGCGGACTCGCTGATGCCTTCATGGCTCCACAACAGGCTGCCATTGCCGGCATCGAGCGCGTAGAGGCGATTGTCGAACGTCGTGACGAATACGCGGCCGTCCGCCACGGCCGGCGCCGCCCGCAGCGGCACCCCGATCTGGAACGACCAGAGGTCGCCGCCGTCGCCGGCGCTGAGCGCAATCACCTGTCCGAACGCGGTGGTGGCATAGACCACGCCAGCGGCATAGGCGACGCCGCCGCCAAGGCTGCCTTCGTCGTCTTCGTCCTCCGGGATCAGCTCGCGCCGCCAGGCAGAGGCGCCATCAGCCAGCGCCAGGGCGACCACGGTCGATTCCGCATCGAGCAGAAAGACGCGCCCGTCCGCCACCACCGGCGCCGACAGAATCAGATTGTCGTCGGTCTCGCCTTGGCCGACATCGCGCCGCCAGGCGACTGCCAGGCGCTCGCCGACGTCGAGGTGATGCAGCGCATGGGCCGGCGTGCCGCCGGGCACCGGCCAGGCCGGATTGACGAAAGGCCGCGGCAGGCGCACCGCTTCGCTCGCCAGGGCCGGATCGGGCTCGAGCGCGCGCTCCAGTACCAGCACGGAGACCCTTTGGCCGGGCAACGGCTTGCCTTCCTCGTCGCCACCAAGCCAGGTGTCGCCGCAAGCCGCGAGCGCGAGCAGGGCGAGCAACGGCGCCAGGCGCCGGACTGTTGGCCAGCCGCTCACTGGGGGCCGAGCGCAGCCAGCATTTCGCCGGCGCGGAGCTTGACGCCGTTGGGCACGCCCGCTTCCTCGCCAAGCGCCGCGAACAGCGCCCGGGCGTCGTCGTCACGGCCAGCCTGGACGGCGGCGACGCCCTGCAACTCGCGCGCCATGTGCTGCCACGGCCCGACCGCCACGGCGAGCGGCTGCAAGCGCTTCTCCGCCTCGGCGATGAGGCCGTCATCGAGCAAGGTGCGCGCGGCCAGCAGGCTGGCCAATTCGCGCAGCGCCGCCTCGCCCTCGCCGGAGGCGGAGATCGCATCATAGACAGCGACCGCGCCCTTGCCGTCGCCCGCCGCGGCCCGCGCCGAGGCCTCGCGCAGGCGCGCCAGCACGCCGTAGGTCGAGCCGGTGCCCTCGGCGAACTTGGCGAAGGCACGCGCCGCCGCGTCGTAATTCCCGCCTTGCGCCAGATCCGCCGCGGCCTCGAAGCGCTCGCCCCTGGCCAGGCGCTGGCCGGTGTCGTATTCGCGCCAGATATTGTAGCCCGCCGTGCCGCCCACGATGAGCACCACAGCGCCCACAATGAGCCAGCGGTGGCGCTGCCACAGCGCCATAGCTTGATCGCGACGAACGTCTTCGTCGACTTCCTTAAAGATGTCGGCCACGGCCAGGTTCCCGAATGCGCATGAAATAAGGGGCGACAGCCTATAGCCAGCACCGATCAAAGGCAATCTGAACGGAACATTTGAAAGCAAACCGTCACGAAGATTGACCCGGGCGCGGCACCTGCTCCACTATGCGGGCATAGTCGAAGGAATACAGGTGGCCATGGGAGATATCGTCGACCTCACGTCCTACCGTCGGCGCAAGCGGAAGGCCGTGGTGTATTTCTCCCGCGGTGAATTGAACACGCTCTTGAGCCTGTTCAGCCGCCGGGTGCTGCTGGGAGAATGGCTCGACTACTCCATCGACACGGTCGAGGGATTCGCCGCCTTTTGCGTTTACCGGCGCGCCCACGACGCTCCGCTGTATGAAATCGCCCGTCTGGCGCCGTCATCCCACAGCAAAGGCGATTACGTCGTCCTGCATCGCGGACAGACCATGCGCCGCGGCCATTCCCTCGACGAAGTCCTCGGCGTCGTCTCCAATCCCCTGCGGGCGGTCCAGCGTTAGGGCCTTACGCCTGCTCCGGATCGAGCATGCGATGCAGGTGGACGATGAAGTAGCGCGTCTCCGCGTCATCCACGGTGGACTGCGCCGCGCCACGCCAGGCTTCCAGGGCGCTGGCATAATTGGGGTAGACCCCGACCATATCGACGGCTTCGGTATCGACGAACTCGATTGAGGTCGGATCGACGACCTTGCCGCCGAGCACCAAGTGCAAGAGTTGTTCTGCCACTGCGAGCCTCCTGTTGTCATTCCTGCGACACGCTGCCAACTGCAAGCGGCGGCGCCTGATGGAATATGGAGGCCGATCCAGTTGCGCCCACTCTCATTCTGGCAGGCTGGAGTCAATTTCACTCTTTGTCTAAGCTCTGGCCGGGGGGTGCGACATGTCCGACATTCGCGCATGGCTGGGCGAAATGGGCCTCGACAAATATGTCGAGGCGTTCGAGGTCGAGGAGGTCGGCCTCGACCAGGTCAGCGCTTTGACCGATGCCGACCTCAAATCCCTCGGCCTGCCGCTCGGCCCGCGCCGGGCGCTACTGGAAGCCGCCCGGGGGCTTGGCGAAGAGCCGCGGCTGTCGCCGGGCGAAGCCCCGGCGCCGGACGCCGAGCGGCGACAGATCACCGTCATGTTTTGTGACCTTGTCGGCTCGACGGCGCTTGCCGAGCAAATAGATCCGGAAGACCTGCGCCGCCTGCTGCAGGCCTATCAGAAGGCCTGCGGCAAGGTCATGAATAGCTATGCCGGCCACGTTGCGCAATACCTCGGCGATGGCTTGATGGTCTATTTCGGTTGGCCGGCAGCGCACGAAGACGACGCCGAACGCGCGGTACGGGCGGCCATCGAAACCCTCGAGGCGGTGAAAGCCG
>CAZVDW010000786.1:0-4600 GCA_964625645.1 uncultured Rhodospirillaceae bacterium | reverse complement strand
GCTCGCGGAACTTCTGCCAATGGCCCGAGCGCTCCCAGAGCACGCGATCGACCAGCTCGGGCGTGCGTACCTCGACATAGCCGGCGCCGTCGAGGCGGCGGCGCATGTAGCTCTGGGCGGCGCAATAGACGGTCCAGCCCTTGGGGTGCCAGAAGACGCTGCCCGCCGCTTCCTCCTGGAAGTGGTAGAGGTCCATCTCGCGCCCGAGGCGGCGGTGGTCGCGCTTCTCCGCCTCTTCCAGTCTGTGCAGATAGGCCTTGAGCTCCTTGTCGGAGCGCCAGGCGGTGCCGTAGACCCGCTGCAGCATGGCATTGCGCGAATCGCCGCGCCAATAGGCGCCGGCCAGCTTGAGCAGCTTGAAGGCCTTGCCGAGCTTGCCCGTGGACGGCAGATGGGGCCCGCGGCAAAGATCGGTGAAGCCGCCCTGCTTGTAGATCGTGATGGTCTCGTCGTCGGGCAGCTCCTGGATGATCTGCGCCTTGTACTTCTCGCCGATCTCTTCATAGAAGTGGATGGCGTCGTCGCGCTGCCAGACCTCGCGCGTGATCGGCTCGTCGCGATCGACGATCTCGGCCATGCGCGCTTCCAGCGCCGCCAGGTCCTCCGGCGTGAAGGGCCCGTCGCGGGCGAAGTCGTAATAGAAGCCGTCCTCGATGACCGGGCCGATGGTGACCTGGATGTCGGGCCAAAGCTCCTTCGCGGCCTCGGCCAGCACATGCGCGGCATCATGGCGCAGCACCTCGAGGCCGTCGTCGTCCTTGGCGGTGACGATGGCCACCTCGGCATCGGCCTCGATCTCGCGCGACAGATCCCACAAGGCGCCATCGACGCGCGCAACCAAAGCCGCCTTGGCCAGGCCCGGCCCGATGGCGGCGGCCACGTCGCCGGCCGTGACCGGGCGCGGAAATGCGCGGACGGAGCCGTCCGGCAGCGTAATGGCGACCTCGCGGGGCGCCGATGGGGAAATATCAGCCATATCGGCGCGGACAATGGTTGCCGTGCGGGGCCCTGTCAAGCAAGGGGAGAGCCGCCGGCCTTGCGGCCGTTACGCCACGGTGGCGTGCCGAGCTTTTACAACCCATACTGCGCGGCGAAGTGCTCCCGCGGAGAAAATCGATCTTGGCTCAAGACGATCCGACACAGCCCGAGGAGACATCAGGCGCCTTGGCTTCGGCCCGCGCGGAGGCCGAAGGCTTTTTCAGCTGGCTGCCAGATCCGATCGGGGATTACGCGATCGAGGCTATCGCGCTTCTGATCGTCGTCATGGCGGTGATCGCCTGGATCAAGAGCGGCGCCGAAATCTGGCAATGGGCGCGGGCTTGTTGGCGCCGGCTGCGGGGCGGCGCGGCGCCGCCGGACGTGGCGAAGCGCACCGAAAGCAAGGTTGATCAAATACATGCGCTGCTTACCGCCCAGGCGGAGCAAAGCGGCGAGAGCGCCAGCATGAGCGCTATCGAGCGCGCAGTCGCGGCGGCACAAGAAGTGCTGTCCTCCAACGATCCCACCAAAGCCGAGGCACGGGATGCGTTCAACCGTGGCGACCTCCAAGCCGCCGAGAGCGCTTTGGCGCGCGCCTATGAGCGGGAAGCCGCCGACGCCACGCGTCTCGACGACCAAGCCACCATGCTGAAAGCCAATGCCGCCCGCACGGCGCGCGAAAAGGCAGCCCTGGCCGCTACCCGCTCGGCGGCGGAAGCCCTGGATTGGTACCGGAAGGCGGCCGAGCTGGTGCCAGAGGATTTCCGGACCCAAGTCGAGCTCTCACGACTCTGCGCGATAACGGGAGATACCCCCTCGGCCTTGACCGCCGGCGAGGCGGCGCTTGCCGCAGCGGATACGGAGCGAGATCGATCGGTCGCCTTGAATGAGATCGGCGACGTGCGCGTGGCGCAAGGCGACCTGGCGGCGGCGCTGGCGAGCTTCGAGGCCTCCCTGGCGATTTTCGAGCGCCTGGCGGGCGCGGACGCCAGCAACGCCGGGCTGCAACGCGATCTCTCGGTCTCCCACGAAAGGATCGGCGATCTCCGCGAGGCCCGCGACGATGTCGCCGGCGCCGTCGAGGCTTACGAGGCAAGCTTGGCCATCGCCCAGCCTCTGGCCGAGCGCTTGCCCGATCATCCGCAGTTTCGCTCCGATCTGGAGATCACCTTGCGCCGGCTGGCCGAGTTGCGCGCCAAGGCGGCCGGCTAGAAGGCAGCCAACACATCCTCGGCCGGCAAGTCCGCCAGCGGCACCTTTTGCAGCACCGTGACGGCCTCGCCGCGCGGCGCGCAGAGGCTTGGGTCGGAGGCGTCGCTGAACAGCACGACCGAGCGCGCGCCGCAGGCGGCGATGATGTGCATGGGGCCGGTGTCGTTGCCGACCGCCAGCGCGGCGCCGCGGGCCAGCGGGCCGAGCTGGTCGAGGCTGGTCTTGCCGCAGAGGTTCTCGCATGGCGCTGCCGCCGCGATGGCGGCCAGCGTCTCGCGCTCGGCCGCGGCGCCGATCAGCACCGGCAGGGTGCCGCGCTCGGCCAACACCTTGGCCAAGGCCGCGTAATGGGGCCAGCGCTTGGCGGGGCGGTGGGGCGCGCCGCCGGGCACCAGCAGGGCATAGGGCGCCGGCGGCAGCGCGACCTTGGCAGCGAGCCAGGCGAGGGAGGACGGCGGCACTTGCGTGATGCCGGCCATGGCCAACTGCTCGGCCTGGCGGTCGAGAGTGTGCATGGCGTCGCGCGCGGGGTTGGCGTGGGGGTGCGAGCAGCCGGCGGCAATACCCGACCACTCGGGCCGCGCGCGGCGCGGCAAGAGGCGGAAATAGAGGCTGGAGCGGTCCGAGGTCTGCAGGTCGTAGACCCGCGCGAAGCCGGCCGCCGCCAGCCGCCTGCGCATGGCAAGCCAGGCGCCGGGGCGCGTCCAGCGCGGGCGCTCATCCAGCCAGACCCGGTCGAACCAGCCGCAAGCCTCGCCCCAGGCCGCGAAGGCCGGTGCCGTGAGCAAAGTGATTTCCGCCTCGGCATGGTATGCCCGGATGGCCGCGTAAGGCCCCGTCGCCAGCACCCAGTCGCCCAGCGCCCCGAGCTTGATGACCAGGATGCGCTCAGACATTGCCCAGAAGCTCTTCGTAAACGCCAAGCGTCGCGGCACACATTTTGGCCGTCGTGAAATGCTCGCGCACGCGGGCGAGTCCCGCTGCGCCCATGGCGGCGCGCTGCTCCGCCGACATGGCCAGGGCGCGCCCCAAAGCCGCCGCCAGCGCCGCCGCGTCGCCCGGCGGCACAAGCCAGCCGCTCTCGCCGTCGGCCACCGATTCGAGCGCGCCGCCATGGCCGCTGGCGATCACCGGGCGGCCCATGGCCTGGCCTTCGATGGCAACGCGGCCGAAGGCCTCCGGATCGGTCGAGGCCGAGACCACCACATCGGCGGCGAGGCAGGCGGCGGCCATATCACTGACATTGCCCGGCATGACCACGCTGTCATCGAGACCCGCCGCCGCGATCTGCTCGCGCAGCCTGGCAACATAGCGCTCGCGACCCTGGGCATCGCCAGCGAGAACGATGCGCATGGGCCGTTGCGCCAGCCGCACCGCTTCGACCAGCACGCTCTGGCCTTTCCATGCCGTCAGCCGCCCCGGCAACAGGACGACAGGCATGGCATCCGCGTCCCAGGCTTGGCGCAACACGGCGACACGCTCGGGCGCCACCCTGGCCGGGTCGAACACCGCCAGATCGACGCCACGGGGGATGACGCGGATACGCTCCGCCGGCGTGCCGTAGACCTCGCGCATATGCCGCGCGATGTGCTCTGAGATGGCGATCACGCGGTCGCCTTTGGTCATGACTCTGTTGTAGCGCCGCTTCAACGCGTTGGCGTGGCCGTAGGTGCCGTGGAAGGTGGTGACGAAGGGCACGCCCGCGCCGCGCGCGGCCAACAGCGCGCTCCAGGCCGGCGCCCGGCTGCGGGCATGTATCAGGCCGATGCCACGCTGGCGGATCAATGCCTCCAGGCGGCGGCCATTGGCGGCGATGGCGAAGGGGTTCTTGCTCTCGAGCGGCAAGGCGATGTGCTCGGCGCCCGCGGCCTCCAGCGCCGCGACGCCGGGCCCGCCCGCCGAGGCCACCAGCGCCTGCCAGCCGGCCGCGACTTGCGCCGCCGCCACCTCGATAGTGCCGCGCGGCACGCCACCGGCGGCCAGCGCCGGCAGCACCTGCAGCACGCATCGCCCTTCGCCCATTGCCCCTGCCCTTGACCTGCGCCCACGCGCGCGCTCTGCTTGGCCCCATAGATAGCCCGCATGGGGAGCGACCGCCATGACCGATGCCGCAAGCCAGCGCCTCGACCGCCCGGACGGCGCCTTCGTCGCCTATCACCGCAGCCCGGGCAAGGCGCCCTGGGTGGTCTTCTGCGGCGGCTTCATGTCGGACATGACAGGCACCAAGGCGCTGGCGCTGGAGGCCTTCTGCCGCGAGCGCGGCCAGGGCTATGTGCGCTTCGACTATCTCGGCCACGGAGAATCCTCGGGCGACTTCGCCGACGGCACCATCGGCCGCTGGACCGACGACGCCCTGGCGGTCATCGATGCCCTCGACGACGAGGCGCCGGTGCTGCTGGTCGGCTCGAGC
>CAZVDW010000785.1:0-2168 GCA_964625645.1 uncultured Rhodospirillaceae bacterium | reverse complement strand
CAGGTCGGCAAGCTTGGTCGGGCGGTACTTGCGTGCCAGCACGCGGTAGCCGGTCTCGCTCATGACACTCCAAGCGTGGCCTATTGTGCGCAAAGGTGGGATTGTGCGCAAAGGTGGGAGGCCGGCCTGCGACCCGGGCCGGGCTCGTTACGGCTGCTTCCTTCCGGACCTGACCGGGTTGGCGAGTGGCCCGTCCGCCACCGACCTCCCGCCGAGGGTTATCGGCCAAAGCGCCCGCCTGCGCAAGCGCGGAGGACATTGCGGCCACCGGCTTCCTATGCCAGGGTCGCCGCCATGACACGGGCCCACGCCTTCAGCGGCATGCCTTTGAGCCGCGACGACGCGCTGCGCGGCGATACGGAAGCCATTGCGCGGCTGCGCGACCACCCGCAAAGCCGCGTGCTGGTGGTCTGGCGCGACCGCCACCTCATCGCCGATGCCGCCGCGCCCGGTGCCACCTGGCACCAGGGCGACGAGGGCCGCGGCCTGCTTGCCGAGGCGGAGCACTGGGCGCTGCTCGGCGAGGGCGACGGCATCGCCCATTTCGCGGTCGATATCTCGCACCTGGACGAGCCGCTTTTTGCCGACCGCGGCGAATTCCTCGACCTGCGCGCCATGGCCTCGCTGCTGTCGACCGACGACGGCGCCGTCATGGCCTATGCGCGCGGCCTGCTCTACTGGCACCGCCGGCAGCGCTTTTGCGGCGCCTGCGGCAGCCCGACCGAGATCGTCTCGGCGGGTCACGTGCGCCGCTGCAGCGACGCGGCCTGCGCCATCGACCAGTTCCCGCGCACCGACCCCGCCATCATCGTGCTGGTCAGCCATGGCGATCTTTGCCTGCTCGGGCGCCAGCGGGTCTGGGCCAAGGGCATGCATTCGACCCTGGCCGGCTTCGTCGAGCCGGGCGAGAGCCTGGAAGAGGCGGTGATGCGCGAGGTCTACGAGGAATCGGGCGTTGTCGTCGAGACGCCGAGCTATCATTCCTCCCAGCCCTGGCCGTTTCCGGGCTCGATCATGCTTGGCTTTCACGCCAGCGCGCGCGACACCGCGCTCAATGTCGACACGGAAGAGCTGGAGACCGCCGCCTGGTTCCATCGCGACCAGCTGCTGGCCTCGCCCGAGGACGACAGCTTCCGCCTGCCGCGGCGCGGCTCGATCGCCCGCCGGCTGGTCGAGGAGTGGTTGGCTCAGCCGCTGTCCTGATCGCGGAACGAATCGGCAGGGTAGACCCCGAGGATTTTCACATCGCGCGAGAAGAAGCCCAGCTCTTCCAGGGCCAGGCGCACGGGCTCTTCGCTCGGATGGCCCTCGATATCGCTGTAGAACTGGGTCGCCGAGAACGAGCCGTCGAGCATGTAGCTTTCCAGCTTGAGCATGTTGACGCCGTTGGTGGCGAAGCCGCCAAGCGCCTTGTAGAGCGCGGCGGGAATGTTGCGCACACGGAAGACGAAGCTGGTGAGCACCCGGCCGCTGCCGGGCTCGGGCTCGTCGGGCTGGCGCGCCATCACGAGAAAGCGCGTGGTGTTGTGGTCGGCATCCTCGATGTCGGCGCGCAGCACGTCGAGGCCGTAGGTCTCGGCCGCCAGTGCCGAGGCGATGGCGGCCTGGCTGGGGTCGTCGCGCCCGGCAATGGCCGAGGCCGCGCCGGCGGTGTCCGCCTCGATCATCGGCACGACACCGAGCTCGTGGATCAGCTTGCGGCACTGGGCCAGCGCGTGAACGTGGCTGTGGGCGCTGCGCAGGTCCTCGAGTCGCGCGCCGGGCAGGCCGAGCAACTGGTGGCGCACCCGCTGGAAGCGCTCGGCGATGATGTGCAGGCCCGAGCCGGGCAGCAGATGGTGGATGTCGGCAACCCGGCCGGCGACCGAGTTCTCGACCGGGATCATGGCCAGCTCCGCGGTGCCGTGCTCGACCGCGGTAAAGGCGTCCTCGAAGGTCTCGCAGGGCAGCGGCTGGTAGTCCGGATAGGAGGCCAGGCAGGCCATGTGCGAATAGGCGCCGGCCTGGCCCTGCGATCGAGCGGGTCTCTACACGACACTTCGTACCCGCCCCCAGCTAGTGGCGTGATGACGACCGCCTCCCGACGGGGCAGGATCTTCGCTCCGAGCTCTTCTGCGAAGAACAGATAGTTCTTGTCGAGCGAGTTCTTGGCTCCGTATTGGCATCCC
>CAZVDW010000784.1:0-5727 GCA_964625645.1 uncultured Rhodospirillaceae bacterium | reverse complement strand
GCTGGTGGACCGCGTGGGACATCTTTTGTCGGTGCCGCGGCGCTCGAGACGTGCGTCAGCCCGGCGGACCCAATGCTGTGCCTGATCGACAACCTCCCGTTCGTGTAGGCGGCGCGGCGCGGCTGCTCGTCGACGTGCCCCCAGCTGACCGAGCTGGACGACCTCGCGGCGCCGCTCGCTGGTGGCGTCGGCGTCGACAGGATCGCCTCCGCGTACAACCCCGCCGACCCTTGGAGCCGCATCGGGCTCGGCGCGCGGCCGGCGGGCTGCGCCACGGCGCAGGGGCGGCTGGTCGACGTGCCGCCGCAGGTCGACGCGGAGGGCCGCCCGGCGCTAGGCATAGACTATGCGCGCAGCCCGTACATCTTCATCAAGCCGCTGTCGGACCCCTGGGGCGGCACCGATATCCTCGGCGGCCGCCACCCCAGCCAGATGAGCCAGCCGGCGCCCGACGCCAACGCGCCGAAGGACATCGTCTTCCTCATGCAAGGCATGTGCCGGGAGATGCCGGCGGGCCTGCGCGTCTATGGCCACCCGCAGCTGCTGGCCATTGCCGAGGCCATCAACGGCGAGGATTTCGTGCCCTACAACGATGCCATCTTCGTCAAGCAGCCGGGGCTCGGCGGCTCTGTCGCCTGGCACCAGGACGGCGTCAGCCATTGGAACTCGCCCGACTGGGACGAAGGCATCCACGGCTTCAACTTCCAGGTTCAGCTCTACCCCACGACGCCGGGCAATTGCCTCTGGGTGGTGCCGGGCACGCACAAGCTGGGGCATATCGACATCAAGCGCCGCGTCGCCGGGAACGGCGGCGACGAGCGCCTGCCGGGCGCCGTGCCGCTCACTTGCGCCGCCGGCGACGTGACCATGGTCAACCGCCAGATGCTGCACGGCTCCTTCGCCAACACCTCGCCGGACCTGCGCCTGTCGCTGACCTTCGGCTTCCATCGCCGCGCCTCGGTACTGGGCGCCAGGGCGGTGCTCGGCGTCGGGGATCAGGAGGTCCGCTATGACGAGCAGCGCATCTTCGAGCGCGCCGCCGTCATCGCCGTGGCCATAGACGCGCGCCGCCAGGAACATCCCGAAGAGACACCTTTCCTCTACAAACCTTTCGCCGGCAAGGAAGATGATTTTCGCTTTTGCGAGGCGACCCGGGAAAGCGTGCTGCGCGACTACAATCTCAAGGATCTCGCGATCTAGGCTCTAGCCGGACGCGCAGTCCATGCAGATGGCGCCGGTTGGTAGGGCCTCGAGGCGCTTGGCGCCGATGGGCTCGCCGCATTTGGCGCATTGGCCGTACTCGCCGGCATCGATGCGACGGATGGCGGCCTGGATGCGCTCGACCTCGACCAGGGCCTGGTGCTCCAGCCCGGAGGTGACCTCGTCGCCTTCCATCTGCGTCGCCCGCTCCTCGGAATCGGCCTCCAGGGGCTGACGCAGGTCGTCCTCAAGCTCGTGCACCCGCGCGCCAAGCACCGCCAGCCGGGCCAGGAAACTCTTGCGCAAGGCGATCAGGTCGGTCACGGATGCTCTCCGGGTTCGATGCGGTAAGTATTATACACCCCATACAGTGAAGACGGGATCGCCGCCAGCCTACTTTATTTTTTTGCGAGGCGCTGCGGCCGTGCCCGCATTCATCTTGTCGCATCCGCGTCGACGCGCCACACTGGTGCTGCCATGAAACTGCTCGACCGCATCGCCCTGGTGACCGGCGCCTCGCGCGGCATCGGCCGCGCCATCGCGCTGGCCTATGCCGCCGAAGGCGCGCATGTGGTGCTTGCCGCGCGCTCGGGCGCTGCGCTTGACGAGCTCGCGCACGACATCGAGAGCGAGGGCCGCGAGGCGCTGGCGGTGGTCACGGACCTGGCCGACGAGGCGGATATCGCGGCGCTGGCCACGGCCACGCTGGCGCGTTTCGGGCGCCTCGACATTCTCGTCAACAATGCCGCCATCATCCACCCGCCGACCCTGCTCGTCGACTTCGACCCGGCGCTCTGGCGCGCCGTGGTCGATGTCAACCTGATCGCGCCCGCGCTGCTCACCAAGGCCCTGCTGCCGGCCATGATCGCGCAAGGATCGGGCCGCATCATCAACATCTCCAGCATCGGCGGGCGCCAGGGCAGCCACCGCCGCAGCGCCTATCGCGCCACCAAGGCGGCACTCATAAACCTCACCGAAAGCCTGGCCGCCGAAGGGCACGAGCACGGCATCGCCGTCACCTGCATCTGCCCCGGGGGGGTCGACACCGAAGGCATGCGCAAGGCCTATGACAGCCGCGGCCGGGCCGACAATCCCGACCTCATGGACCCGGCCGAGATCGCCGACGTGGCGGTTTTCCTGGCCTCCGACGCGTCGTCGTCGATCACCGGCACGGCCATCGACGCCTTCGGCGCCACCAACCCGCTGTTCCGCAGGCGCCGCCGCGCGCTTTAGCATAAAACGGCGACAGTTTACTTTTTAGTATTTTTTACCACGCAATTTCAATAAGTTAATAAGTGTATTTTTCGCTCGACACGGTCGCCGCTGCGTGCTCCGAGCGACTCGAAATCGAGAATCCATGTAACACATTGATAAATATTAATAAATCTCATTAAAAAGTAAGCTGCCACCGTTTTAACTTGCGGGGCCTCGACCGGCACAGCATATCCCGGCTTTACACGCCCGCCTTCGATGCTGCCTGGACGAGCATCGCCCCCCAACGAAACCTCCCCGCCACCAAGCCGCTGTTTCGCATGCCGCCATCTGCGCCTATGATGATCGCTCGCGCGTAACGCCCCGCGGCTCCGGGCTGGCCGGGGGAATGACGGGGTGCCGCGCCAAGGGAGGATGGGTCATGCAGCGTTCGCGAGTCACGCGCCGCCGTTTCCTGAAAACCGGCGCCGCCGCGGCCGGCCTTGTTGCCGGCGCGCCTTATATCAAGGCGGGCTATTCCGCCGGCACCCTGGCGCTTGGCGTCTGGGACCATTGGGTGCCCGGCGTCAACGCGGTGCTGGAAGGCATCTGCAGCGCTTGGGGGGCGGCCAACAATGTCGAGGTGCGGGTGGATTTCATCACCTCGATCGGCAACAAGCTGCTGCTCACCGCCCAGGCCGAGACCCGCGCCGAGACCGGCCACGACATCTACTGCGTGCCGCTTTGGCTGGCCTCGATGTTCCGCAACAGCCTGGAGCCGATGGACGACGTCATGGCCGAGGCCATCTCGCGGAACGGCCCGCCGGCGAGCGTGGTCGAGCAGCTGACGCGCTTCGACGGCGTCTGGCGCGCCGTCCCCGCCCCGACCGGCTCGCTGACCTACGCCCAGGCCTCGCGCCTCGACCTTTTCGCCCAGCATGCCGGCATCGACCTGCAAGCCATGTTCCCGGCCGACGGCGCGCGCGATGCGGCCCTGGTCGACAGCTGGACCTATGACGCCTTCCTCGAAGCCTCGGCCAAGCTGCACGCGGCAGGCCACAGCTTCGGCGCGCCCATCGCCGTCACGCCCGATGCGACGCAATGGCTGGCGATGATCTTCACAGGCTTCGGGGCGGTGATGATCGACGAGGACGGCGAGATCCGCGTCGATTCCGACGAGACGCGCACGGCGCTGGAGTATCTGGCGCGCCTGGTGCCCAACATGCCCGAAGGGGTCTATGCCTGGGACGATGCGGGCAACAATCGCTGGCTGATCTCGGGCACGGGCTCGTGCATCTTCAATCCGCCGAGCGCCTGGGCCGTGGCCAAGCGCGACAACCCGGATGTGGCGGCGCAGATCTGGTATCACGACACGCCGAAGGGCCCGATGGGCCGCTTCCGCCCCACCGCGCCGTTCTTCTGGGGCGCCTGGAACTTCTCCGAGAACATCGGCGCCGCCAAGGACCTGCTGCTGCACATGAACGGCGCCGAGGTGGTGACGCAGATGCTCAAGGCATCGCAGGGCTTCGACCTGCCGCTCTATCCCAAATGGCACACCACCAATACGGTCTGGGACGACGCCTCGCCGCCGGCCGGGGTGCTGCACAACTATCCCATTCTCGGCGACGAGGTGCAGATGGTGCCGGGCCTGCCGGCGCCGCCGCCGATGGCCTCGCAGATCACCACGCAAGGCCTGTTCCCCAACCTCGTGGCGCGCGTCACGCAAGCCGGCGACAGCTTCGACGACGCCATCTCCTGGGCCGAGAACGAGCTCGAAGGCTACCAGCGCGGCTAACGACATGACGACCACGACGGCAGCAGGAGGGGATGCCAGCGTCGCCCCACCGCATCCGGGCGGCCTGAAGCGATTCCTCAAGAAGAAATCGACCGTCGGCGTCATGATGTGCGCGCCGCTGCTGGCGGTGATCATCGGTCTGGTCGCCTATCCGGCCGCCTATTCGATGTTTCTCGCCACCCTCAACAAGGCCGAGACCAAGTTCGTCGGCTTCGACAATTTCCTTTTCCTGTTCAAGCGCGACACCTTCTGGATGGTGGTGCAGCAGTCGATCACCTTTGCGCTGATCGCCGTGTTCTTCAAAGCCCTGATCGGGCTCATCGCGGCCCATGCGGTCAACGTGCTGCCGGCCAAGGGCCAGCGCAAATGGCGCGGCATGCTGCTGGTGCCGTGGGTGATTCCGCCGGCGCTGGGCACGCTCGGCTGGTGGTGGCTGTTCGAGCCCACCTACAGCTCGATCAACTGGCTGCTGCAGGAATTCGCCATGCCGGCGATTCCCTGGCTCAGCGACCGCTTCTGGGCGCGCTTCTCGGTGATCCTGGTCAATGTCTGGTTCGGCGCGCCGTTCTTCCTGATCATGTATCTGGCGGCGCTCAAGTCGATCCCGGAAGACCTCTACGAGGCCGCCGCGATCGATGGCGCCAACGCCTGGCAGAAACTGGTCCACATCACCCTGCCGATGATGCGCAATATCATCGCCATCACCGTCTTGTTCTCGATCATCGTGACCCTGGCGAATTTCGACATCGTGCGCGTGCTGACGCGCGGCGGGCCCAGCGACTCGACCCATCTGTTCGCGACCTACGCCTTCCGGGTCGGCATCGAATCCGGCGATATCCCGCTCGGCGCCTCGGTGTCGCTGTTCATGTTCCCGGTGCTGGCGGTGCTTGCCTTCATCATTCTGCGCAACGTGCGCAAGCGGGCGATGGAAATCTGATGGCTGAAGCCACCGCAAACGCGGCCAAGTCGAACCGGCGCAACCGCCGCTGGGCGCTCTATGCCGCCTATGCCTCGCTGATAATCTTCGTCATCTTCTTCCTCTTCCCGCCCTATTACATGCTGATCACCTCGTTGAAGACCAACGCCGAGATCGCGGCGCTGTCGACCAACCCGTGGATCATCGAGAAGGGCATGACCATCGCCCATTACGTCTCGCTGCTCACGGAGACCGCCTTTCCGCGCTATTTCCTCAACACCGCCATCGTCACGCTGTGCGTCGTCAGCATCACCATGGTGATCAGCGTGCTGGCGGCCTATGCCTTGTCCAGGCTCAAGTTCTGGGGCGCGGGCTTCCTGGCGACCGGCGTCTTCCTGACCTATCTGGTGCCCGATACGCTGCTTTTCATCCCGCTCTTCAAGATCGTCGGCTGGCTGGGGCTGCTCGACAGCTACTGGGTGCTGGTGCTGGTCTATCCCACCATCACGGTGCCGTTCTGCACCTGGATCATGATCGGCTATTTCTCCTCCATCCCGCGCGAGCTCGACGAGGCGGCGCTGATCGACGGCGCCAACCACATGCAGATGCTGACCAAGGTGTTCAT
>CAZVDW010000783.1:0-5124 GCA_964625645.1 uncultured Rhodospirillaceae bacterium | reverse complement strand
CAGCTTCCCATCATCTCGACGGCGCGGTGCTGCAGGACCTGGAACTTGCCGATCGGCACGCCGAACTGCTTGCGGGTCTGGAGATATTCCAGCGTCGCCTCGCGGAGGACGTCCATGGCACCGACGGCCTCGGCGCAAACCGCGGCGGTGGCGCGGTCGATCACCGATTCGATCACCGGCAGTCCGCCGCCATCCTCACCGAGCGGCTCGGCTGCGACATTGTCCAGCGTCACCTCGGCCGCGCGCAGGCCGTCGATGGTGCGATAGGGGCGCAAGGTCAGGCCCGCGGCGTCGGCCGCCACGATGTAGAGCGAGATGCCAGCATCGCTGCGGGCCGAGACGACGAGCTTGTCGGCCGCCGCCGCACCGTGCACCACCGCCTTCTGGCCCGTCAGCCGTCCGCCCTCGGCGCGGGTCTCGACATGAGACAAATCGTAGCGCCCGCGGGGCTCGCCATGGCCGAAGGCCCACAGCGCCTCGCCGGCGATGATCTCGCCGAGCAGCGCGTCTTTCTGTGCGGGCGAGCCGGCTTCGGCGATGGCGCGCCCGGCCAGGATGACCGTCGCCAGATAGGGCTCGAGGGTAAGCGCGCGGCCGAACTGCTCCATGGCGATCATGACCTCGACCGGGCCGCCGCCGATGCCGCCGTCAGCTTCGGCGAAAGGCATCCCCAACAGGCCCATCTCGGCGTGGCTTTTCCAGATCTCGCGGCTGAAGCCGTCTTCGGACTCGACCAGCTTGCGCCGGGTGTCGAAGTCGTACTCGTTGCGCACGAAGCGCTCCAGCGTGTCCTTGAGGAGCTGCTGGTCCTCGGAAAGTCGCAAGTCCATAAAGCGCTGCTCCTACAGACCGAGAACCATCTTGGCGATGATCCCTTTCTGGATTTCGTTCGAGCCGCCATAGATCGAGGCCTTGCGCCAGTTGAAGTAGCGCGGCGCCACGGCGGCGGCATAGTCGGGGCCGATGGGCTCCTCGTTCCAGCCGCTGGCGAGCGCCTCCGGAACGAAAGGTTGGGCATAGGTTCCGACCGCCTCGAGGGTCAGCTCGGTGAGGCGCTGCTGCACCTCAGTGCCTTGAATTTTCAGCAGATTCGCCTCCGGCCCCGGCTGCCTGCCGGCCGCCTCGCTGGACAGCGTGCGCAGCTCGGTGAACTCGAGCGCCAGCAGGCGAATTTCCAGCTCCGCAATCTTATCGCGAAAGCGCACGTCTGTTATCAACGGCGCCCCGTTCGCCTGCTCGGCGCGGGCGATCGCCTTGAGCTTGGCCAGGCGGTTCTTGGAGCGCCCGACATCGGCGATGCCGGCGCGCTCGTGGCTGAGCAGGAACTTGGCATAGGTCCAGCCCTTGTTCTCCTCGCCGATGAGGTTCTCGACAGGCACCCGCACGTCGTCGAAGAAGACGTCGTTGACCTCGTGGCCGCCATCCATGGTGATGATCGGGCGCACAGCAATGCCGGGATCGTCCATGTCGATGAGCAAAAACGAGATGCCCTGCTGCGGCTTGCATTCGGTGTCGGTGCGCACCAGGCAGAAGATGTGGTCGGACCAGTGCGCCGTCGTGGTCCAGGACTTCTGGCCGTTGACCACGTAATGCTCGCCGTCGCGCACGGCGCGGGTGCGCAGGTTGGCGAGATCGGAGCCGGCGCCGGGCTCGGAATAGCCCTGGCACCAGAAATGCTCGCCGCTCAAGATGCGCGGCAGATAGAGCTCCTTCTGCGCCGGGTTGCCGAAGGTGTAGATCACCGGCCCGACCATGCTGACGCCGAAGGGCATGATGCGCGGGGCGTTGCCGGCGGCGCATTCCTCGCCGAAGATATAGCGCTGGATCGGCGTCCAGCCGGTGCCGCCATATTCGGCGGGCCAGGCCGGGGCGACCCAGCCCTTGTCGTAGAGAATGCCGTGCCAGCGCACGAAATCCTCGCGCGACAGGCCGATATCGTTCTCGCCCTTGTCGCGGATGTCGGCGGGCAGGCTGGTTGCGACGAAATCCCTGACCTCGTCGCGAAACGCCGTCTCGGCGCTGCTGAATTCGATCTCCATGGCGGCTGGCCCCCAGGCAAGGTTTCTGACGCGGCGCGCATTATAGGCACAAACGCGGGCAGGGAAACCGGTTGCGCGGGATGCGTCCATGCACCGATTGTGGAACTGGGCCACCCGGCCCATCGCCCTGCGCGGCCCGCGCCATGGTTCGCGTCGCCAAAGGCACCATCGCCCGTCATCCCGCGTGATCTTCCGCTACGCGGAAACCAAGCCTCTCTCCCCTCGCTCCCGCATGCCCTCTTTATGTCCTGATGCGGGAGCGAGAGAGCTGGAGACTTGGCAAGCGCGCAGCGCTCAGGCGGAACAATGCGCGGCGGCTTATGTAACAGGCTCGACCTGGTCAGAGAGCAGAGAGTGGGGTCAGGTCTTTCATTTTGACATCGATGCTGTCAGGCTGCGCTCGATGGACTAAGCAACGCAACCAGGACCGAATGCCATGGCACGCCCCTTGCGGTTGGATTTTCCCGGCGCCCTGCATCATGTGACAGCCCGCGGCAATGCCCGCCAGGACATCTTTTTCAGCGCCGACGATCGGCGGTATTTTCTCGACAATCTCGGCCGGGTGTGCGAGCGCCTCGGGTGGATATGCTATGCGTATTGTCTGCTCGATAATCACTACCACTTTCTGATCGAGACGCCGAATGGCGGCCTCGCTCGCGGCATGCGCCAGGTGAACGGCGTCTACACGCAATATGTCAATCGCGTGCACGACCGTGTTGGCCACCTGTTCCAGGGCCGCTATGCGTCGATCCTGGTTCATAAGGACAGCCATCTGCTCGAGCTTTGCCGCTATATCGCTCTCAACCCGGTTCGGGCCGGCCTGGTCGGCTGCGCAGGCGACTATGCATGGTCGAGTTATCGCGCCACCGTTGGCGCCTCGCGCGGACCGGCATGGCTTCACAGCAACACTGTGCTGACTATGTTCGGCGGCGTGCCGCGCACCGCCAGGGCGCGCTATCGCCGTTTCGTCGCGGAAGCTACGGCGAAACGGCCGTGGGACGACGTGGCCGATCAGGTCTTTCTCGGGCCGGACGCCTTCGTCGCCGAGATGAAGGCGCGTATCGACGGCGGTGACGCGATGGCCGAGGTGCCACGGGCGCAAAGGAGGGCGCCGGCGCATGCGCTGGAATGGTATGCCGAAAAGGCGTCCGGTCGAAACGCTGCCATGCTCGCCGCCTGGCAATCCGGCGACCACACCCAGCAGTCCATCGCGCGCCATTTCGGCTTGCATTACTCAACAGTCTCCCGCCTTCTCAAGCGGCTCGAACGGGAAGCCGGTTGACGCGAAGGGCTCTGCAGACGTGCAGACGGGGTCAGGTCTTTCATTTTGACTATGTATAGTGCACCATGCATAGTCAAAATGAAAGACCTGACCCCGAAGGCTACTGACCCCGAAGGCTACGACGGCTAGCCATCCTGACCCCGTCATCTCGCGCGATCTTCCGCTGCGCGGAAACCAAGCCTCTCTCCCCTCGCTCCCGCATGCCTTCTTGATGTCCTGATGCGGGAGCGAGAGAGCTGGAGGCTTGGCAAGCGCGCAGCGCTTAACGGAATAATGCGACGACGGCTTAGGTAATTGGCTCTAGAGTGGGGTCAGGTCTTTCATTTTGACATTATATAGATGACTACATATAGTCAAAATGAAAGACCTGACCCCCATCTGACCCGGAGTTCGGTTGACGCGAAAGGCTTCGCAGATGGGGGGTCAGATGGGGGTCAGCCGCAGGCGGTGAGGCCGGCGGAGAGGTTGTCGAAGATCGGGTGAATTTTCGAGACGTTGTCAAAGAAATGGAGTTCCGGCTAAGACACATCCGCCATCAGCCGAGAGTAGCCCGCCACATCGGCGGCGAGGATGGCCGCTAGCTTACGATCGCCAGTCGGTGGGGGCTGTGGGGTGTCTGAGGGCATGGTTATGTGTGTGTCAGTTCGTTTGCTCACGAATATCCATGCCGGCTTCGCGCAAACCGTCGATGAGATCGTCAACCAGCTCCTCAGACTTTACCCGGCGTCCGATCAACTCGCGGGCACCTATGAGAAAGTCTGGATACAATTCCAACAAACTGGTGGTAGCCTCCGCAGCTTCCGGAGCCCGACCGAGCTTGCCATAGGCCGCCCCCCTCGCAACGTGCGACAAGAAATAACCCGGCATGTCAATTTTCTGGGCTTCCGCCAAGGCCTCCTCGTATTCTGCTTTTCGGAAATGGTCGAGAAAGAACGCGACGTAAAACCAGCCCGGCGGATGCGGGTTGAGGGCCGACGCCTTTCGGAGCAATTCAGCACCCCACTCGTATTTCCCTGCGAAAGCGATGGACAGTCCCATGGAAGAAAGCAAATCAAAACTGTTCGGATTGACGGCAATAGCTCGTTCCGCAGCAACGAAAAACGCTTCGAGCTCGTCACGGAAGAACAGCATATGGGCAAGAACGATGTGCGCTTCCTGATTCATCGAATCTAGCGAAAGCGCCCGCTGTGCTGTCTCGATGGCGCGCTCAATCGCATCGGGTCGTGTGTTAAATTGTAGTGAGTATTCGTCTCTGTACATCGCGGCGAGCCAGGCCCAGGCATCGGCATAATTCGGGTCCAATTTAATGGCACGCTCCAGACATTGGCGAGTGGTCAGATGTGTTTCGGGTGTAAAAGAATTTCGATAGTATTCGTGAGCTCGAAGCACACATTCATATGCGTCCAGGCTGTCTGTCCCCCTTACCCTCGCCTCATCAAGGCGAATGCGGGATAAAACCCCATATGAATCGGCGATGGTATTAACTAACTCTCTGGTGATTTGATCCTGTACGGCAAAGATATTGGTGGCGGATAACGTGCGGTCAAAGGTCTCTGCCCAGAGCGGCGTTCCAGTTGCCGTGTCCGACAGTTGTGTTGTCACCCTTATGGCTTGGGCGACCTTGCGTACGCTCCCTTCGAGCACATAGCGAACGCCGAGCTCTTTCCCGAGCGTTTCAATATTGACGGTTTTATCCTTGTACTGAAATGACGTGCTTCGGGCGATAACAGATAGCTCGCGGAAGCCTGACAGTGCTGTGATGATGTCCTCAGTGATGCCGTCGGCGAAGTACTCCTGCTCAGG
>CAZVDW010000782.1:0-4269 GCA_964625645.1 uncultured Rhodospirillaceae bacterium | reverse complement strand
GGCTCGTCGTCCTCGACAAGCAAGATGCGCTTTTCCGCCCCGGTCGGCTCCATCGATGTTCGGGCTCCGCCACGGGCCCGCTCCCTGGTCAGATATCTCGGCGCGCCGTCTATTGCTCCACCGTCACGCCGTGCCAAAAGGCAATATGGCCGCGGATATTGTCGGCCGCCGTCTTGGTTTCAGGATAATACCAAGCGGCGTCCCGGTTCTCTTCCCCGTTCACGCGCACATGATAATACCGCGCCTCGCCCTTCCACGGGCACCAGCTGGTGTGGTCGCTGTCGGCGAAATGCTCGGCTACGATGGTCTCGGGCGGGAAATAGACATTGCCCTCGACGATCTCGTAACGCTCGCTCTCGGCCAGCACGGCGCCGTTCCACATGGCCTTGGCCATGACATTCTCCGCAGGTTTCACACCCCAACCAGCGGCGAGTTTAGCCGTCGCACCCGCCGCGTCAACGTGCTGTCGGCCCGGCGGGGGTGGCACCTCACCCAGGACGCCTATATATGAGGGGCATCAGAAGACGCTGAGAGCGCGAGGCCGTGGACGAGACTTCATTCGAGCCGATCGAGGCCGAGACACCGCATGCGGTGATCGCCGTGGACCGCGCCATCGGCGATCTGCGCCGTGGCGGCATGGTGCTGCTGCACGATGGCGACGGGGCCTCGCTGGTGCTGTCGAGCGAATATGCCAGTGCCGCGCGTCTGCGCCGGCTCGCCATGGCCTCCAACGGGCCGGTGACGCTGGTGCTGACAGCCCAGCGCGCCAAGGTGCTGGGCCTGGCCGCGGACGAAGCGGGCGGCATCGCCCTGACCTTGCCCGATGCGGTCGATCCGGCGCGCGTCCACGATCTCTCCGACCCGACCGCGCCGGCCGATCCCACCGGCGTGCGTGCCGCCGGACTGGCGCTCGCCGCCGCCGGGGCCCGCGACATGGCGGCGGTCCGCCTGGCCAAGCTTTCCAGCCTGTTGCCGGCCGTGCTGACCGGGCGCCTCGATGCCGCCGAGGCCAGCGCGACCGAGCGCCTGCTGGCGGTCAGCGCCGCCGACATTCAGCGCTATGGCAGCACCGCGTCCGGCATGCTCAACCGTGTCAGCGCCGCCAAGGTGCCGCTGGCCAACGCGCCCGACACCACCCGCGTCGCCTGCCGCCCGGCCGACGGCGGCCGCGAGCACCTGGCCTTGTTGAGGGGCGCGCCGGCGCCGGACGCGCCCGCCCTGGTGCGCATCCACTCGCAATGCTTCACCGGCGACCTCGTGGGCAGCCTGCGCTGCGACTGCGGCGACCAGTTGCGCGGCGCCATCCGCTTCATCGCCGAGAACGGCGGCGGCGTGCTGCTCTATCTCACCCAGGAAGGCCGCGGCATCGGCTTGGTCAACAAGCTGCGCGCCTACGAGCTGCAGGACGACGGCCTCGATACCTTCGAGGCCAACGAGCAGCTCGGCTTCGATGCCGACGAGCGCCATTACCAGGTGGCGGCCGAGATGCTGGGCCAGCTCGGCATCGAGACGGTGCGCCTGCTGACCAACAATCCCGACAAGATCGCCGGGCTGGAGCGCTGCGGCATCAGCGTGGCCGAGCGCGTGCCCCACAGCTTCCCCGCCAACGCGCACAACTCCCGCTACCTGGCGACCAAGGCAAAACGCGGCGGCCATATGCTCTGAGGCGGCAGTATCTGCCTGCCGCAATCGACAAAACCCCGGAATTCCAGGCTTCCGGGCCTGGCACGCGGCTTGCGTGAAAAATCACCATGACTGCCACGCCGCAAGTTCCCGCGCACACCCACGCGCCCGTCGTCGGGCGCGACGTGCATGCGCGCCTGGCCGGCACGCGGCCCAACAGCGGCCCCGACAGCCCGCCGTTCTGGGGCGATGACGGCTTCGGCTTCGACGATGTCATCGATCTCATAAATCCGTTGCAGCACATTCCCATCGTCAACTGGATCTACCGCGCCATCACCGGCGACGAGATTGCCACGGGCCCGCGTATTCTCGGCGGCGCCCTGTTCGGCGGCGGCCCCCTCGGCGCCGGCATCGCGGTCGCCAGCGGCGCCGTCAATGCGGAGCTCGAGCAGCGTACGGGTAAGGATGCCGGCGAGCATGTGCTGGATTGGCTCGGCATCGAAAGCGCGGAGCCTGCGACAGCCGTTGCGGCCGCGCCCGAACCGGCGCCGGCGGCTCAATTCCCGCCCCGGCCGGCCATGGTGGCGGAGGTCGAAGGCCTGCCCTGGCTCGATCGCCCCGGCGCGAGCCCGAGCCCGGCACCGCCAGCCCCCTTGCCCGCCGCGGCGGCTGCCCCCGCCGCCATGCCCGCCATGTCGGCGGCGCAGTGGCAGGCCTTGACCGACTCTCTCTCCGAAACCCCGCTACCCGACCGCGCCGGTCCGGCCCTGACGCCGCAACCGGCACCGGCGCCCGCACCCGCACCCGCGCCCGCGCCACGCTCCGATATCCACCAGCAGCCCGCCGACGTCGCCGCCGCCATGCTGCGGGCGCTGGACAAATACGAGACCCTGGCACGAGAGCGGCGGGACTGACGGCATCTATGCCGCCACCGCGGCCATCGCGGCCTCGGCCCGCTCCAGGATCTCGGCCAGATGCGCAGGAGTCATGACCGTCGACAGGGCGATCATGCCGCGCGGTGCCACGAACAGGCCATGGTTCATGGCCGCGATATGGAAGGCGCCGAGCAGCTCGCCGTCCTTGCGCACCACCGAGGACCGCGGTGCCTGCTCGCTGAAATAGAGGTTGAGGCAGGAGCCGTGGTGCGTGACCGATAGCGGCAGGCCGGCCTTCGCCGCCGCTCGCGCCAGCCCGTCCTTCAGGGTCTTGGCCGCCGCCGCCATGGCCGCGATGCGCTCGCCGGTCAGATGGTCGAGGGAGACCAGACCGGCGGCCATGGTCACCGGATTGGCGTTGAAGGTGCCGGTATGGAACAGCTTGAGGTCGGCGGGGTCGAAGATCTTCAAAAGCTCCCGCGCGCCGCCTACGGCGCCGACCGGATAGCCGCCGCCGATCAGCTTGCCGAACATCGTGAGATCGGGGGCCAGCCCGACCTCGCCCTGAACGCCGCCGAGGGCGAAGCGCAGGCTCAGCACTTCGTCGAGCACGAACAGCGCGCCGGCCCGGCGTGCCGCCGCCTCGACGCCGCGCAGGAACGGCGCATCGCCACTGACCACGCCGCCCGATCCGAGCACTGGCTCGAGGAAGACCGCCGCGATCTCGCTGCCGTGCTCGGCAAGCACGCGCTCGAAGGAGGCCAGGTCGTTGTAGTCGGCCAGCAACGTCGCCGGGCCTTCGCGGCCGAACGAGCCGGTCTCGAATTCCAGCAGCGAGCCGTGATAGCCGTAGCGCGCCATCAGCAGCTTGGTCCGTCCGGTCAGCTTGCGCGCGATGGTGAAGGCGAGGGCGCCGGCCTCGGTGCCGGAATTGGTGAAGCGCACCTGGTCCGCCGCGCCCACCCGCGCGACGATCGCCTCGGCAAGAGCGAGCTGCCCGAGATTGCCGCCGGCCCAGCCAGTGCCGCGCCCCGCCTGGTGCCGCACCGCTTCGACGATCGGCGCATAGCCGTGGCCGTGCACCATGGCGGTGTAGTTGTTGATCAGATCGAAATAGCGGTTGCCGTCGATATCCCAGAGAAACGGACCCTCGGCACGCTCGAAGATCAGCGGATAGGGCGGCCAATAGCCGGCCTGGCGCGAGGTGCCGCCGGGCAGCACGCTTTCGGCGCGGGCGTGGGCCGCGGCGCTTTCGCGGGTCCGGCGCAAATAGGTCGCCAAGGCCGGCTCGCTGCCGGACGCCAGTGTCCGCGCCGCCTGGCTGCTCATCGCTACGCGCTCCTACCAGTCGTAGCCATCGCAGTCCTCGGGCAGCGCATCGAGCAGCGCGCCGCTCTCGAACAATGCCGCCACGGCCTCGATATAGTCGGTCAGCGGCTCGTCGTGATCGAGATAGGGCACGTGCTCGCGCACCATGCCATGCAGCATCCGCGTCGCCGAGCTGAGCTTGTCGACACCGCGGATATCGGCCGCCTGGGCGGCGCAGATCAGCTCATAGGCAACGATGCGGCGGGCATCGGCGAGGGTATCGCGGGTGCGCCGCGCGGCGACCAGGCCGAACGAGACATGGTCCTGGAAATCGCCGGTCGAGGGCAATGACTGGATCGAGATCGGCGCCGCGCTATGGCGGATTTCAGCGGTCAGCGAGGTGGCCATGAACTGGCCGCCCATCAGGCCCTGGCTCAGGCCCGGATTGTTGGCGCAGAGGAAC
>CAZVDW010000781.1:0-1694 GCA_964625645.1 uncultured Rhodospirillaceae bacterium | reverse complement strand
GGGTCCCTATTTCGTCATCCTGACGTTCGGAATTGCCGAACTGGTCAAGTTCGTCATCGTCAACGCCGAGGCCTCCATGGGCAAGGCCAGTCGCCTGCTCTTCGGTACGCCCGATGCGGCAGATCTCAGCTACGTCATGCTCGGCTTGGCGGTGGTTGCCACGCTGCTGGCTTGGGGCGTGCGGCGCTCGCGCTTTGGCCGCGGGCTGATCGCCATTCGCGAGGACGAGGAAGCGGCCCAGACCATCGGCGTGCCGGTGGTGCGCTACAAAACCATCGCCTACGCCCTGTCGGCTGTGATCCCGGGCATGGTCGGGTCCTTGATGGTGCTGCGCTCGACCTACTTCGAAACGCTGCAGGTCTTCAATCCCAAGGTTTCGCTGACCATCGTCGCCATGGCCATCATCGGGGGCAGCGACGATGCCCGTGGCCCCTTGCTGGGCGCCGCCTTTTTGGCCGCGCTTTCCGAGCTCTTATGGGCCAACGCCCCGCAGGTCTACATGATCCTGCTCGGCTTGTTGCTGGTCGGCTTCGTGCTTTTCCTGCCCGGCGGCATCGTCGGCTCTCTGAACGCCTACGCGGGGAGGAAGCCGTGAGCCTTCTGGAGGTCCGCGACGTGAGCAAGGCTTTCGGCGGGCTGCAGGCGCTGCGGCAGGTCAGCTTCGCGGTCGGGGCTGGCGAGATCGTCGGCATCATGGGGGCCAACGGCGCCGGCAAGACCACGCTTTTCAGCCTGTTGGCCGGGCACGAGCGACCCAGTGCGGGCAGCATTGAATTCGCCGGCAGGCGCATCGACGGACTGTCGCCCGACCGCATTTGCCGCATCGGCATGGCCCGTACCTTCCAGATCGTGCGCCCCTTTCGCGGCCTCAGCGTGCTCGAGAACGTGGTCGCCGCGGTGCTCTTCGGCCGCTCCGGCATCCGCGGACAGGCCGCCGCCGAAGCCCGGGCGCAGCAGGTTCTGTCCGAGGTTGGACTCGAGGGCGAGGCCGACAAGGCGGCCGGTTCACTGACGCTTTCGGATCAAAAGCGCCTGGAGGTCGCCAAGACGGTGGCCACGGAGCCGCGAATACTGTTGCTCGACGAAGTCATGGCGGGTCTCACGCCGACCGAGGTCCGGGCGATGATCGAAACCATCCGCCGGCTGCGCGAAGCGCACGGATTCACGGTGCTGGTCATCGAACACGTGATGCGGGCCTTGATGGACCTCTCGCAGCGTATCATCGTGCTGCATCATGGCGAGTTGATCGCCGAAGGCGGGCCAGAGGAGATCGCCGATCATCCGCGGGTGCTGGAGGCCTATCTCGGGGCCAAGTCGGTGGCCGGCGGCTGACCCCGGTGGCTCAAGCAGAGGAGACACCATGGCCGATCGAAAGAGACCCCGGGCCGCCGCCTTCACGCCCGATCCGGCACAACTGGCACTGGCTCCCGAGATCTCGGGAAACACCCTGAACGGCCTTGGTGAAACTACGCCGCGGCGGCCGACGCCGATCTACTGGCACGATCCGTGTCCGTCATCAAAACATTCGGGACTGTTGAGCCTATTTTTTTGCCGGAGGATCTGGCTCATCTTGGTTTGATGTTAAGCCGCTTGTCGTTGATGGTTCAAGCGGCGGTTTTGGATGGTCCGTTTTTTGATCTTCTCTCTCCTTTCGATGATGGCGGTGCGCCGCCCGAAGTAGGCATCGGCGGGTG
>CAZVDW010000780.1:0-9694 GCA_964625645.1 uncultured Rhodospirillaceae bacterium | reverse complement strand
TCGCCGGCAATGACCATCATGTTGGTTGTCGCCAACACCTCGCAAGCGACGCGCACCTCCGGATCCTGGTCACCCAAATAGGCATCGACGACCGCGTCGGAGACACGGTCGCAGAGCTTGTCGGGATGCCCTTCGGATACGGATTCGCTGGTGAACAGATAGTCCGCAGTGGCCATGTTAATCCCCCATGGCGGATTGCTCCGCAGGCGAGTCATAAGAAGAAGCGGGCGTCCAACGAGACACCCGCCGGCGGCCGCGCCAAGCGCGGCGCGCCTACATATCACCTTGTTAGGGAAACTTCCACGGGTGCCAAGCCCCGTGGAAGCGGATCAGTTTTCGGCTTCCGACATGTGCACGCCAAGCGACTTGACCAGATCGAAGACCCGGCGGCGCACACTGGTATCGGTAATGCGGTGGTAGGCGCGAATCAGCTCCAGCGTCTCGCGCTTGGACAGCAGATCCTCGCTGAACGGCTCTGCCGCCTCGGCAAGACCCGGCGCGGCGCCAGTGATTTCCGCCGGCATGTCGTCGAAGAAGAACGAGATCGGAACACTCAACACCTGCGACAACTGATAAAGCCGGCTCGAGCCGACGCGGTTGGTGCCGCGCTCGTATTTCTGGATTTGCTGGAAGGTCAGGCTGATCGCCCTGCCCAACTTCTCCTGGCTCATGCCGAGCAAGGTGCGGCGCAGCCGGATGCGGCTGCCAACGTGGATATCGACCGGATTCGGATTTAGGGCCATGCCTAATTCAGCTCCTCAGTGTTCTAGCCGCGGCCGGAACGCCATCTTTACCACTGGTAAAGACGCCCCGAATTCCCGTCCGCGCCCGTGAAGGTTCATTTGACCATATCCGACGTCCGCGCGTGGTAACGGTATCAGCAGATATTCTGACACCATACCGTCCCCTCGTCATGATCGGAACATTTCGAAACAATTTCCCTCGGCAATCCGACACACAAACTTAGCTCAACAAGTTGCGCATCGACTCCTAGACTTCCGAAAGCTCTCATCGGCGACAGGGTTGTATTCGCCCCGTCTTTACCGTCGCAACAATATCAACGGCACAATAAGAAAAGTCCACAATTTTTCCACGCACGGCGCGGTGGCATGCCTTGGCCATCATCTCTCGCCCGCGATGCACGGCCGAAAGGATCATAAGGGTTGATTTGGACATTATTGACACATTTTCCGAAAAACAAGATTTACTTCAAGGTTTTACTCGCATCCTCCTGGCCATTACCCCGACAAACAGGCACAAAGCCAACAGTGGCCAATCGCGCCACAACACATAGAGCGTGTCACCTTTGGCCACGGGAAGCGGAGAATCGACCACGCCCGTCTCTCCCAAATCCAAGCGGGCGACAATACGGCCGACCGAATCCACGACACCGGACACGCCCGTATTCGCCGCTCGCACAAGCGGCACGCCTTCCTCGATCGCCCGCACTCTCGCCTGCTGAAAATGCTGATAAGGTCCCGTGCTGATGCCATACCAAGCATCGTTGGTGAGGTTCAGCAGCCATGCCGGCGGGCTCTCCTCATTGCGCACATTGCCGGGAAAGATCACCTCGTAACAAATCAACGGGCTCACCGGCGGCAGCCCGCCGAGCCGCAGGCTGACAGGCCCAGGCCCGCGCGAGAAATCGGTCTCGCCATGACTGAGCTTGACCAGGTCGAAAAGGCCTCGCAAGGGCATGTACTCGCCAAACGGCACCAGGTGGAACTTGTCATAGGTCGCGACAAGCGCGCCATGGTCATCGATCGCATGCAAGCTGTTCCAAACCCGCATGCCGCCCTCGCCGTCGCTCTCTCCGCGCACCGCGCCGGTGATCAACAGGCCGCCCGCAGGCAAGGCCGCGCCAAGGCGCTCGCGTATGTCCGGCTCGCCAGCAAGCAGGTAGGGCGTCGCGGTTTCGGGCCAGATCACGACGTTCGCCTCAGGCCCGGGCGCTGCCGTCAAGGCCAGGTGCCGGCGCAGATTGTCGGCGCGGCGCTCGGGCCGCCATTTGTGATACTGCACGATATTGGCCTGAACCAGGCGCAGGGTCACGCCTTCGACGACCGCGCTGGCCTCGCCCGGCAGGCGTATCATGCCGGCAACCGCCACTGCCGCCACAAGCCCCCAGCTCGCCGCCAGCGGCCGCCACGCTCGGCCGTCGGATAGCAGCACCGACGGCGCCGCCGCGGCCAGAACCGTGAGCCAGGACAAGCCATAGACGCCGAACACCGCGGCAGTCTGCAACATGGCAAGGGAATCGACCCATGCATAGCCAAGCAGATTCCAGGGGAAGCCGCCAAGAACGAGATTGGCGCGCAGCCATTCCGCTGCCGTCCAGGATGTCGCCAAAACCACCACGGCAAAGCCGCCGCGCGCCCGCGCCAGGTAGCTGACGAGCAATGCGAGGCCGGGAAAGACGGCATTGGCCGCGGCCAGTCCCAGCACGGCGAAGGGCGCGGCGCTCGGCGCCACGCCGGCCACCGAGAAGGCCGTCCCGACCCAATACAGGCCGGCGGCGAAATGTCCAAAGCCGAACATCCAGCCGAGCGCAAAGGCGCCCGCGGGGCCGCGGCAGGCGCTGAGCATCACGCTGAGGCCGACGAACACGGGCACCAGCAGGGCTGTCATGGCAAAGGGCGGCAGGGCCAGGCAGGCGAGAGCGCCCAACAGTGCCGCCGCCAGCCAGCGCCGCCAACGGCGGGCCGGTGCGCGGGACAGCTTTGTTTTCATTCTATGTGTTACCAGGACAACGAAATGATCAGCTTTCGCCGAGACCGGGCTCCAGTTCGGCCATGGTGGCGCGGCGGATACGCACCTTGCGAACGCGGCGGGGGTCGGCATCGAGCACATCGATCGCGAGTCCGGCGGGGTGGGCCACAACCTCGCCGGCCGCCGGCACCCGGCCGGCAAGATCGAAAACCAGACCGCCGACGGTATCGATGTCCTCGTCGCGGTCGGCCGGCAGCAGATCGATACCGAGTTGCGGCTCGATATCGACGATCAGCGCCCGCGCGTCGACCTCGAGACTGCCGTCCGCCGCGAGCTCGATCAGCGGCGCCGCGGCGGTATCGTGCTCGTCCTCGATCTCGCCAACGATCTCTTCCATCAGATCCTCGATGGTCACCAGGCCGTCGATGCCGCCATGCTCGTCGACCACCATCGCCAGGTGAACCTTGCCGACGCGCATCTCGCGCAGCATTTCCTGCACCGGCATAGACGGTGGCACGAAGGGCAGGCGCCTGACCACGTCGGCCAGGCGGAAAGGCTCATCCACCGACCAGTAGGCAAGCAGGTCGCGCACGTGCACCATGCCGATGACGTCGTCGAGGCTGTCGCGATAGACCGGCAGGCGCGAATGTCCGACCCGCGACATCAACTCGACGACACCGGCGAGCGTGGCGCCCTCGGGAACGGCGACGATATCGGCGCGGGGCACCATGACGTCCTCGACCCGAGATTCGCCGAACTTGAGCAGGTTGAGAAGCATCACGCGCTCTTCCTCGTCGAGCGCGGTGTCGTCATCGCCGCGCTCGGCGATCAGTGTCTCCACCGACTGACGCAGGCTGCCGGCCTGGCTGCCGATACCGGTGAGGGAACCGAGCCAGCCCGCCAGCACGCCAAGCAGCGTGCGCTCGCCAGCCGCGGCGGGCTGGTCTTGGCGCTCACCGCTCATGCCACGCCCTCGCGCTCGACGGCATAGGGATCGGCGATTTCGAGCGCCGCCAGGATGCGAACCTCCATGGCTTCCATGCGCCGGGCCTCGTCATCGTCGTGGTGATCGAAACCGAGCAAATGCAAGGTGCCGTGCACCACCAGGTGGCAAAGATGCGCGGCCAGGGCCTTGCCCTGTGCCCGCGCTTCCTCGGTGGTCGTTTCGCGCGCCACGATGACGTCACCGAGCAGGCCCGGCGCGCCGGCCGCAAAGGCGAGCACGTTGGTAGGGCCGTCGACATGGCGGAAACGACTGTTGAGGGCGGCCGCGTGAGCGTCATCGGACAGCAGAATGCTGAGCTCACCGCCTTGGCAGCCGGCAGCTGCCAGGGCGGCGGCGGCGGCAAGCCGGCACAAGGCCTCGGCCTCGGGACCCCAGGCGGGATCCTCCGTCACCACCGCAATGTCGACGGGACTGTCCGGGTCGCCGGTCATGGCTCCTTCGTCTCGCGCTCGCGTTCGCGCGCCTCATAGGCGCGAACCAGCTCCGTTACCAGGCGATGGCGCACCACGTCGGCATGGGAAAACCGAATCACCGACACGCCTTCTATCTCGCCCGCTACCGCCAAAGCCTCGCTGAGGCCCGGGCGCATGCCCGAGGGCAGGTCCACCTGGGACAGGTCGCCCGTGACCGCCATGCGCGAATTCTCGCCGAGGCGGGTGAGGAACATCTTCATCTGCACGGGCGAGGTGTTCTGGGCCTCATCGAGGATGACATAGGCATTCGACAGCGTGCGCCCGCGCATGAAGGCGAGCGGCGCGATCTCGATGACACCACTTTGCAGGCGGTCCATGACCCGGTCGGGCGGCATCATGTCGTATAGCGCGTCATACATGGGCCGCAGATAGGGATCGACCTTCTCGCGCAGATCGCCGGGCAGGAAGCCGAGCCGCTCGCCCGCCTCGACGGCCGGGCGCGAGAGAATGATGCGATCGACCTGCCCCCGGCTCAGCATGTCGACGGCCACGGCGACGGCGAGATAGGTCTTGCCGGTCCCCGCCGGGCCGATGCCGAAGACCAGCTCGCTCTCCTGCAAGGCGCGGACGTAAGCCGCCTGGGCCGGCGAGCGCGGCGTGATGCGCTGGCGCTGAGTGGTGATGACCGTGTCGTCGGCGACCAGGCGCGCCACACCATCGCCACTGCCGGCGGGCTCGCCGACAGCCACCATGCGCAAGGCGGCGTCCACATCCTGGGCGGTCACCGGCAGACCTTTCTCGAGCATGTCGTAAAGGCCGAGCAGGGTTCGCTTGGCCTTTTCCGCGGCATCGGGGCGGCCGCTGATCGCGAGCTGGTTGCCGCGGCTGGCCAGGGATACGCCGAGAGCCTGCTCGATGCGCGCGAGATAGCGGTCGTGCTCACCATAGAGCGCGCCGAGCAGGGCATTGTCGGCAAAGCTCAGATAGAGCGGCGCGGTATCGTCGCCGCGCGGTTTCGGCGCCCGGCTCATGCGTCAACCTCGGCCGCGGCCAGCTCGCCGGCCAGGCTGTTGGCGCCGGCCGCGACAATGCGCACCGAGACCTCGTCGCCGACACGCGCCGCCGCCGCTTCGACATGGACGGGCTGCGCATAAGGCGAGCGACCCAGCAGCTGCCCGGCATGGCGCCCCGGCTTCTCCAGCAGCACCGGCATGACGCGCCCGACGCAGGCATTCGCGAAGCCGCGGCGCTGCTCTTCCAGCAGCACCTGCAACGCTGCCAACCGCTCGCTCTTTTCGGCCTCGGGAACCGCGTCCGGCGCGCTCGCCGCCGGCGTGCCCGGCCGCGGGCTGTATTTGAACGAGAAGGCGCCGGCGAAGCCGATCTCCTCCACCAGGGCCATGGTTGCCGCGAAATCCGCCGTCGTCTCACCGGGAAAGCCGACAATGAAATCCGACGACAGCGCAAGGTCGGAACGCGCCGCACGCAGCCGCTCGACCAGGCGCCGATAGTCGTCGGCGGTATGCTGCCGGTTCATCGCCTTGAGCACCCGGTCCGAGCCCGCCTGCAGCGGCAGGTGCAGACAGGGCATCAGGGCCTCGACCTCGCCATGGGCAGCGATCAGGTCCGCAGCCATGTCGCGCGGATGGGATGTGGTGTAACGCAGCCGCGCCAGGCCCGGCAGCTCCGCCAGACGCCGGATCAGGCGCGCCAGCGACCAGGCGTCGCCGTGATAGGCATTGACGTTCTGGCCCAGCAGGGTGATCTCGCGCGCGCCCTGGGCAAGCAATTGCTCGGCCTCGGCGACGATCTGGTCGACCGGGCGCGAGTCCTCGGCGCCGCGCGTATAGGGCACGACGCAAAAGGTGCAGAACTTGTCGCAGCCCTCCTGCACCGACAGGAAGGCGCTCACTGCCGCGCTGCCCGAGCGCGCCGGCAGGACATCGTACTTGGTGACGGGCGGAAACTCGGTATCGAGCACGGGCGTGCCACCGGCGCCGCTGACGCGGGCCACCATCTCCGGCAGGCGGTGGTAGGTCTGCGGCCCCAGCACGATGTCGACAAAGGGCGCCCGGCGCAGCATTTCCTCGCCTTCGGCCTGGCCAACGCAGCCGGCCACGGCAAGGATCATGCGCTTGCCGCCCGCCGCCCGCGCCTCGCGCAAACGCCGCAGCCGGCCAAGCTCGGAATAGACCTTCTTGCTCGCCTTGTCGCGGATATGGCAGGTGTTGAGGATGACCATGTCCGCCTCATCGGGCGCCGCCGCAAGGCCATAGCCGAGTGGTGCCAGCAGCTCGGCCATGCGGTCGGAGTCGTAGACGTTCATCTGGCAGCCGTAGGTACGGATGAAAAGGGTCTTGGGGCCGCTGGCCGGCACCGGCTGTTCGCCGTGCTCGTGCCGTGCGCCGCGTGTGCCGGAGTGCTGCACGATCAGTTCGTCACCGCCTCCGACCACCGCCTCCGATTCAGGTTTCGCCCCTGCCCCTGCATAATGGGCAACTTTAGAGCATGTTTGGCCCAGGGGGAACCGCTTGCTGCCATTCGCCTGCCGGTCAGGCCGCTTCAACGGCGACGTGGCCGCGGCGCCCGGAGAGCAAGTCGGAGACGCCGCCCGTGACAAGGCTTTCGCAGCGCTTGGCCAGAACCTTGCGCGAGCCGCCATCGTCGAGCATCAGCGGCGGGTGGAAAAAGACATCCACCGTGGCCGGGCCACGGCAGAGCAGATCCCATAGATGGCCCGCCAGTCCCATATCGCCGTACCAGGCCAAGTAGGGCCTCTCGCGCCGGCTCATGGGCAGATGGTTGTAGCGCGTATAAGCCACGGAGATCGGCTGCACGCTGAGCGGCGCGCCGTTCACGGACAGCTCGGCAAGGCTGAAAAAGGTGCTGTTGAAAGGCAGCACGCGATTGCCGTCGCTACTGGTTCCTTCCGGAAACAGGATCAGGCTCTGGCCTTTCTCGAGGCGAAGGCGCATCTGGTCGCGCTGGCCGCCGCTGCGGCTCGCTTTGCGCTCGACGAAGATGGTGTTGACGCTTTTCGCCAAAATGCCGAACAGTGGCCAGCCGGCAACCTCGGCCTTGGCGATGAAAGACGCGTCGAGCAGGGTCGAGAGCGCGAGTATGTCCAGATACGAAGCGTGATTGGCGACATACAGCACCGGCGCCGATGCCGTGGCCACGCCTGTCCGCCGCACATCCAGACCCAGCAGCCAGCAATTGCCGCGATGATACAGCCGCGGAATAATCCTTTGCAGCCACAAACCGGTAATCACCGCGAACAGCT
This sequence comes from uncultured Rhodospirillaceae bacterium, assembly GCA_964625645.1. Taxonomy (GTDB): domain Bacteria; phylum Pseudomonadota; class Alphaproteobacteria; order UBA7887; family UBA7887; genus UBA7887. The sequence goes on along the minus strand of CAZVDW010000780.1, from coordinate 2,283 downwards.
GCACCGGCAACAGCGCCAGGGTCCAGAGAATCAGGCCGATGGCCAATGCGGCCGCCCTCACGGCATCCATCCGTCTTGCCCGACGTCGCTTAAACGGTAACCGGACGGTGGATGTCGACGCCATAGTGCTGGCGATATTTGTCGGTCACCCAGTCGGTCTTGACCACGATGCAGACATCGATGGTCTGGAACTGCTCGTCGATCACCGCCCCATCGCCGACAAAGCCGCCGACACGCAGGTAGCCCTTGATCAGCGGCGGCAGCGCCAGCCGAGCCTCGCGCTTGTCGATAGCATCGGCGGCGATGCGGTCCATCGGCGTAAACAGCTCGGGCAGGGCACGCGGGCGCAGGCCCTCAGGCGCCAGATACCGGTGATAGAGGTAGGACAGCGGCAGGGCCATGCTATCGGGCTCGACCCCGGCAAAGCTCGCGCAGCCGAACATCAAGGCGATATCAAAGTGAAAGACATAGGCCGCAATGCCGCGCCATAACAGTGCCATGGTCACGCGGTTGCGGTATTCGGCAGCAACGCAGGAGCGGCCCAGCTCCATGATTTCGCCACTGCTCGCCAGCAGCTCTGAGATGTCGTATTCGCCGGCCGTGTAGAAACCACCTTTGCGCATGGCCTCGCTGCGCCGGTTGAGCCGATACGTGCCGACCACCGACTCTTGTGGGTGGGGGCGGTCGTGATCGATCACGAGCAGGTGGTCGAAACTTTCGTCGTGACTGTCGAAATCGCGCTGGCGGGAGCGCATCTCGTCGCTCGGGCGGGCGCTCATCTCGCCGTAGAAAACACGGTAGCGCAGGGCCTGGGCGGCATCGATCTCGGCCGCGCCGCGGGCCAGGCGCACCTCAAGATTGCCGGCGTGGATACCGCCATGCGGGTCGTCGAAGGTCTCGGCAGCGCTCATCGCTCCATGGATCCTTTGTCGGCGCTCGGGCCGGCGGCGGGCGTCAATCCTTGCCCGGTTCCAGCGGCATGCCGTACAGCTCCAGCCTGTGGCCGACAAGACGGAAGCCGAGCTCTTCGGCCGCCAATTTTTGCAGCTTTTCGATCCTGTCGTTATGGAACTCGATCACCCGTCCGGTTTCAAGGTCGATAAGGTGGTCGTGATGCTCGTTGCCACTTTCCTCGTAACGGGCCCGGCCATCGCCGAAATCGTGCCGTTCGAGCACCTGCTTTTCCTCGAACACGCGCACGGTGCGGTAGACTGTCGCCAAACTGATGTGGGGATCGATGCGGGTGGCGCGGCGAAAGACTTCATTCGCGTCGGGATGATCCCCGGCGTCCGACAGAACCCGCGCAATGACCCGCCGTTGCCCGGTCATCTTCAAGCCCTTTTCGACGCATTGCTTTTCCACGCGCGACATAGTTCTAGCTATCTGCGACACGATAGGCCTCCTATCTCCTACCCACTCATTCATGCATCATGTATTTTATGCTTGATCTCGCATTTGCCAGTATATGGGAGAGCCGGCCCTGGAACAACAGAGCCCAGCCGCAGCGTTGACGATCATGGCGGAAATCAGCCACCATGGCGCCATGGATACACAGACAGCGGATGATACCGCCGACCGCCAGCTCGACATCACGCACCTCGACTGCCCCATGACTTTCGTGCGCACGAAGCTTGCTCTCGAAGGCATGGCAGCGGGCGAAATGCTTGCGGTCCGCCTCAATGCTGGCGAGCCGCTGGAAAACGTGCCGCGCTCGGTGCGCGACAGGGGCCACGAAGTGATTTCGCTGACGCCGGAGGCCGACGGCGGCCCCTATCTGCTGCTGGTCCGCTTGCGCTCAAGCGATTAGAGCACTTCCGGGCTAGATGGAACCGGTTTGACCGGTCTCAGCGCCGCCCTGGCTAGGCGCGCGTCGCCGCGCGATGCGAGCCCATCGGGCAAGACGCGCAACGACGCCAGGGCGGCGCCGAGGCCGGCCTGCGGTGGGTCAAGGAGGCTTTTCGGATGCGTCGCGTCGCTTGGCCGATGCCGCACATCGCCCGGCGCGCCACTCCTACCCGAAAAGCCACCTTGACCCATCAAATCGATTTCATCTAGCCCGGAAGCGCTCTAGCCGGCGCCGTAGGATCAAGGCGTCGGCCGACGCGGCGCCCGGACGGCGGTAATAGCCGGGCCGGGAGCCCACTTCGGCAAAGCCCTGGGCGGCATAGAAAGCGCACGCCGGCAGATTGTCCACGGCCACCTCCAGCACCAGCGACGTGGCACCGCCGGCAACGGCCTGCGCACAGGCATCCGCCAACAGGAGGCCGGCGATCCCGGCCCGGC
>CAZVDW010000779.1:0-2008 GCA_964625645.1 uncultured Rhodospirillaceae bacterium | reverse complement strand
CGAGTTCCGCGAGATCGCTGCGTTCAAGCAGGAAGGGCCAGGACTTGATGATGTCGAATTTAAGATCCGCCAACAGCAAACCGGCGGCGCTCAGGAGGCCCGGGTAAGGCGGCACGATCACCGTGTCCATGCCCAGAGTGTCGGCGATCAGGGTCGCGTGCAGCGGGCCGGCGCCGCCGCCGGCGATCAGTGTAAAATCGCGCGGATCGAGGCCCTGCTGGGCACTGATGGTACGCACCTCATTGACCATGTTGCTGACGCAGATGGTGACGATGCCGTTGGCGGCTTTGGTGCGCTCTAATCCAAGCGGCTCTGCCACCCGATCGACGGCTTGGTTGCTGCGTTCGACATCGAGCGCGAGATCGCCGCCAAGCAGACCATATTTACTGAGCCGGCCGAGCACGAGATTTGCGTCGGTAATGGTCGGCTCGACGCCGCCTCGGCCATAGCAGGCCGGACCCGGCGCCGCGCCGGCACTGCGCGGGCCGACTTTCATGACGCCGCCGCTGTCGAGCCAGCCGACGCTGCCGCCGCCCGCCCCGATCGTGCGAATGTCGACCATCTGAACCTGTATCGGCAGGCCGTCGGCGACGCTGGCTTCGGTGCGTTCGGCGATGGCGCCGCCCTGGACCAGCGACACATCGAAGCTGGTGCCGCCCATGTCCATGGTGATGAGATCCGGATATCCGGCCCTGGCGCCGATGAATTTACCGGCCAGCGCACCGCCGGCCGGCCCGCTGAGGAGCGTGTGAATAGGCTCGCTGGCGGCCGAGCGCGCGGTCATCAGGCCGCTGTTGCTCTTCATCACCAGAAGGTCGTTCTTCATCCCCTGATCGCGAAGTTCATTTACGAGCTTCGAGAAATAGCGGCTCATCCTTGGCTTGATGAAGGCGTCGGCGACGGTCGTGCTGGCGCGCTCATACTCGCGCCACTGCGGCAGCAGGCTGCTCGAAACCGAGAGCGCGAGATCGGGAAAATGCTCGCTCGCGATCGCCGCGATTTGCTGCTCGTGCGACGGGTTGGCGTAGCTGAACAAGAGACAGATCGCGACCGATGTGCAGCCCGCATCGGCCAATTGCCGGAGTGCGCGCAACGCATCATCGGCATCGAGCGGTTTAATAACCTGGCCGTCGAAAGTCGTTCTCTCATCGACCTCGCGGATCAGCTCGCGGGGAACCAGCGGCGCCGGTTTGTTCCAGCGAAGATTGAAATAGTCGGACGGCGGGCGGGCGCTGCGCCTGATCTCAAGGACATCGCGGAAACCCTGTGTCGTGATCAGGCCGGTTATCGCGCCGCGCCGCTCGATTAAGGCGTTGGTGCCGACCGTGGTGCCGTGAACCGCTTTGTCGAGCATGTCGATATCGACCCGCGATTCGCGTAAGCCCCGCATGAACGCCTCGGCCGGGTCGGCCGGCGTGCTCGACAGTTTATGGACGCGAACGGCGCCGGACTCGTCGGCAATCACGAAATCCGTAAATGTGCCGCCAATATCGATGCCTATCATATTCATGGCTGCGCGTCCGGCGCTGCCGAGCGCGATATTTCCTCGGCGCTCAGCCCGTATTTGCCGATCGCCGCGGCCTCGGAGATGTAGCCGGCGCGAAGGTCAGAGAGGACGCGCTCGCGTTCGCGTTCCCTTGGATCGCCATAGCCCGCCCCGCCCGGTGAGCGGATCGACAGCCGATCGCCTTTTATCAGGATGAGTCCGCTGAATTTCGTCGGGCAGACGATGTTGGGCTGCAATTCCATCGGTGTATATTCGACGCCATCGCGCAGGATGCGCACCTCGGTCAGCTGTCCATTGTTTCCGCCGGCCCGGCCCGTCGGCGCCAGGCGTCCGCGATTGGCGATGCAGCTGATCTCCAGCTGGTCGGCGAGGATCTCGTATTCCGCGACGCATCCGAGACCGCCGCGCTGGCGGCCCTCCCCGGGGTCCGTACGCAGCGCATGGCGCAGCACGCGCCACGGATAGCGCGTCTCGAGAACCTCCGCCGGGGAGGTTCGGCTG
>CAZVDW010000778.1:0-2446 GCA_964625645.1 uncultured Rhodospirillaceae bacterium | reverse complement strand
TCATGGAAAAGCGCCGGCCGCAGTTCAAGGGGCGTTGATGCCTTGACATAGGTCATGGCCAGCGGCGTGTCGGCGCGGCATCCTCTTGTGGTGCCGTACCAATGCCAAGGTGGCCATCATGAAGGAACGCGACGTCGCCCGGCGCGAGCCGCGCCGTGATCGCTTGGTCAAGGACCACGCGCACGACCCCTACAAGGCGCGCGGCAAGCTGCCCGAGCCGACCGTGTGTCCGCAATGCGGTGCGGTCTGGCAGGACGGGCGCTGGCGCTGGTCGCTCAAGCCCGCGCCTGCCCACGAGACGCTCTGCCAGGCCTGCGAGCGCATCAACGACCGCTATCCGGCGGGCGAGGTTACCCTCGCCGGCGGCTTCGTCACGGCCCACCGGGACGAGATCCTGAACCTGGTCCGCAACACAGAAGAGCGGGAAAAGCAGGAGCATCCCGGGCACCGGCTGATGGCGATGGACGCCGTCGAGGGCGGCATGGTGGTGACCACCACCGACCTCCATTTGCCGCGCCGCATCGGCGACGCGCTACACGACGCCTACAAGGGCGAGTTGGACCTCGATTACGACGAAGACGGCTATTTCGTCCGCGTCCGCTGGCGGCGCGACGCCTGACATCGCATCATGCTCTAGCCCGCCTCCGGCAATTGCGGTGCCGGTTGGCCGGCAACCCGATGGGCGCGGCCACGGCAGACGGCGATGAGGCGGCTGTCCTGGCCCGTGACCGTGATGTCGTAGAGCGCCGTGCGCTTGCGCCGCCAGAGCTCGCTCGCCTCCGCCCGCAGCGTCTCGCCGAGATGGGCGGACGCCATCAGGTCGATGCCGGCGCTGGCCAGCACGGCGTTGTAGTTGTGCGAATTGGCGGCCAGCGCGAAGGCCGTGTCGGCCAGCGCGAAGACCATGCTGCCGTGGCAGATGTCATGGCCGTTGAGCATGTCCTCGCGCACCTCCATTTCAAGCACCGCCTGCCCCGGCGCGATCGCCACCTTGCGCATGCCGAGGCCGACATAGACCCGGTCGTTGGGCTCCATCGTCTCATAGACGGCCTCGGCAATCGCCTGGGGGTCCATTGTTAGCGTCCGCTGAAATTTGCGGCGCGCTTTTCGAGAAAGGCCTGGATGCCTTCGCGGTAATCCTCGCCCTGGCCGGCGGCGCGCTGCATATCGCGCTCGAGCGCCAGCTGATCGTCGAGCGTGTTGGTCTGCGAGGCCGCCATCAGGCGCTTGATCAGGCCGATGGTGCGCGTCGGCCCGGCCGCCAGGCGCCTGGCCAGCCCCATGACCTCGCCCATCAAGGCATCGTCGTCGGCACATTTGTAGATCAACCCCCAATCGGCGGCGGTCTCGGCAGCGATTTGCTCGCCGGTCATGGCCAGCGCCATGGCCCGCTGGCGGCCGATCAGGCGCGGCAGGAAGAACGAGCCGCCGACGTCCGGCACCAGGCCGATACGCACAAAGGCCTGAATGAAGCTGGCCGAGCGCGCGGCGAAGGTCAGATCGCATGACAGCGCGAAATTGGCGCCGCCACCCGCGGCAACGCCGTTGACCGCCGCCAGGACCGGAATCGGCATGGCGTTGAGCTTGGCTACCAAGGGATTGTAGTACGTCTCCAGAACCTCGCCGAGATCGGGCTCCTCAGCGGTGGTCAGATCACGCTCAGCCAGATCGGCGCCGGCACAAAAGGCACGCCCGGCGCCGGTGATCACAAGGGCTCGCGCGCCGGCCTTCTCGATGGCCTTGAGGGCGTCACGGATCTCCTTGTGCATCTCCGCCGTGAAGGCATTGAGCTTGTCGGGGCGCGACAGCGTCAGCACTGCCACGTCGTCCGCCATGTCCAGGGCGATGGTCTGGTATGTCATGTGGAAGTGTCCCCAATGCGATATCTCGGCGGCTCTGTCGTGCAGACTATCCTGCCCGGCCTGTGACGCCAATCGCTGGCGAAAAGGGCCGAAAACCCTACTTCCCTACAGGCACGCCACTCCAGGCATGGGAAAAGAGGCCGTTATGGTTTTTGCCAAGTTTCGCGCCGACCTAAAGGCGTCAGCGCTGCAATTGCTGCGGCAAATGGGCTGTTTCGCGGCCATTGGCGGCTGCGCCTATGTGGGCCTCAGCCTGTTTCGTGCGGCCGACCAGACCGGCTACAGCTCGCTGATTGTCTCGGCTTTGCGCGGATTCGGCGGCATCGTCACCGCCAATCTGCGTATCGATCCGGCCTACGCCATGTTCGTGGTGCCGTTCCTTATCGTCGCCACGCTCAGCATCGCCGGCGTCTATGCCTGGAGCAATGCCGGCGACTGATCGTGACGGCCGTCACTGTGCCGTCGCCCGGATTAGCCTAACTTCTTAATTACTTCCTCCCTCCCCCCCCTTGGGGCCGGCGGGGGGGGGCCGCGGGGGGGGTGTTTGTTCTGAGTAGGAGCAGGGCCACCAACAGGCGGTGGAG